>CAZYEE010000228.1:0-6229 GCA_964646355.1 uncultured archaeon
AAAAGATTTCTATTGGAAATGAATTTTTCCTAAAAATTTGTTATGCGTTTATTTTGTTAAATCTAAATCTATTGCAATTTACATCTAAAATTGGAATAAAAAATACAGATGAATATTATGAATAATATCGAAAATATTAATGAATTGTTCAAATAAAACTAATGAAAAATAATTAAATTAAATCAAATCCAAATCAGTTTATCTAATATTTCTTTTAAAGAAAAAATTAAATTTTGATAAGTTAAAATATTCTAATATATATCTTCAAAATAAGGATTTTGATATTATTAGTTTAAAATCCTAGTTTTTACGGAATATTAATATAATAACTTAAATATTAAAATTAATTGAATTTAATATTTTTTTAAATTATTCAATTTACTACTTAGATTTTTGAATCTTTCATATTAATTATCATATTAGTTTATTAATTGATATTTAATTAGTTGATCAATATTTTAATATCGTTAATGTATTATGTAAATTAATTTCATTAATCGTTCTACTCTTTCAATAATTGATGGTTATATTAACTATTGAGGTAGAAATATATGCAGCCGAAAGATGAAAAAGGAAATAATGAATTTATTAAAAAATTCTTTTCATTTTTTAATCGAATTTCTTTTATTTCTAGTAAAGGATTATGGTTTGTTTTGATTCCATTAGCGGTTATTGCGTCCGCTGATCAAGGAATTTATTTAACACTTCTTGAACAAATTCAAAAGGATGTGGGAGGATATTTTGTTACGGGAGTAGCTGAAGCTGCATATATTATCTCAATAGCTATATTCACCATAATCTTTGGCTATTTTGCCGATAAATATGATCGAAAATGGATACTTTTTTTAGGATCTTTAGTGGGTGGTGTATTTTATCTATTAACTGCATTTACTTTTAGTCTAACTGAATTGATTATAATTAGAATAATGGCAGGAATGGGAATTGGATGCGTTATGCCTGTTGCATTTTCAATGATTTCAGATAGTATTTCTACTACAAGTCGATCAAAAGCATTCTCTTTTTGGGGCGTTGCCTCCTTTTTAGGAAATGGAATAGGTGCTATTATTGGTGGTGGGTATGTAGTCTCAGAAAGTGAATATGTTCCTTGGATCTGGCATGAACCTTTTATATATATTGGAATTTTTGGGATTATCATTGGTATATTTCCGTTAATTGTTAAAGAACCTAAAAGAGGATCTAAAGAAGATCAGTTAAAATCAATCCTTTCTAATGAAGCTTTAAAATATTCATATCGAATTAAATTAAAAGATCTGAAAAATATCTATAAAAGAAAAAGTAATTTCTGGTTGGTAGCAAATTTCATTGATACTATTGCCCCTGGATTATTGGTCGCATATATTTTACCATATTTCGTAAATTATATGACTTTTGATATTATACTATTATTAGTTCTTTTGATAATAGTAGCTGGGTTGATTATTGGGAATTTTGGACTGGCATTTCTTGCAGATAGATTATATAAAAAGGATAAGACTTGGAGAGCTAAAATGGCTATCCTATGTGCAATTCTGGAGCTACCTTTCGTATCGATTGCTCTATTTTTATTACCTTATTATGGGCTCAATGTTGCTATCAGCTTAATAATTGGTATCAATTTAGGAGTTGGGCTCACATTTACTTTTGGAATAGGTCCAAACTGGTATGGAACATTAATTGATGTTAATTTACCTGAAAATAGAGGCACAATGATTGCGACTGCTACTTTCTTAGATCAAATAGGTAGGGCAATTGGAACTGTGGTCGGTGGGTATTTAGCCGCTACATTCTCATTAATGGTCGCCATTCAATCAGCATCATTTTTCATGCTTTTATCAATTTTCCCATGGTTTCCAGTTCTAAAATATATTAGAAAAGACTTATCTGAAATAGATTCTATTTTAAGTGATAGAGCTGATGAATTAAAAAAAGAAACAAAAAATAAATCAAAATGAGATTTGAAATAAGGATTAAAAAATAAATGGAATAATTAATAAAAAAATTATAACCTTACTCTTGCTGTTCACTAAGTTTCTTCTCAAGTACATTCTCGATTTCACTGGTATCTCCAACATTCAATTTTCCGACCTTAGATGCTTGTTCTTCTCTCTTTTTTTCTGCGATCTCTTTTGCTTTTTCAAGCATTTCTTTTAATTCTTCTTCTGAAGGTTCATCGCTCATTTTAAAACCAACTCGATTTTTATTTAAAATATCAAATAATCAACAATATGTAATGAGTTTTTAAAATAAAAAATTTTTAGAAAATCTATTAAATTATTAACTTTTTTCCCATCACCATTTTGTTAAAAAAAAATCAATTTTTTTGAACAATATTCTCATGATTTGTTAATATTTTTAAATTTATTAAATTGTAATTTTTTTCATTCTATATGAAAATTTTTTGTTTTTTTAACGTTAAAGGATGAAAAAATAATGAATATTATATAAAAAGGCAGTAAAAATGTAAGATTCTTCTTTATTTTTATTCAAAATAGCATTTTCTTCCTAAGCGTAACTATATTTCGTCATCCATCAAAATTATTGATGTCAAACTTGTCAGGATTCAGCATTAGATTGAAGATGCTATTTGATTATAAAAATGAAAGATACTTCTTATATTTTTTGAGACAAGAAAAATAGATAATTTTATTTTAAATCTTAAGAGATCGTAAGTATTTTATTGAATCTTTAGCGATTTTTTCGAATGAGGGCTTCATTATAGTCTCAAAAGAATAGAACTCATTATAATTATTTTTCTCAAGAACCCCTATTAATCTTTTAAAATTAATATGACCAGTTCCAGGCGCACGACGTGTATCATCTGCTAAATGGACATGCTGTATTAGCGAATGATATGAGTCTAATTCGGTCCAAATTAATTCCGGATCTTCTTCTAAATGCATGTGAAAAGAATCTATCATTAATTTTAAATAATCCGAGTTCACTTCCTCTATTAATTTTATACTCTCTTTGATGGTATTACATGAATCTATTTCAAATCGATTAATTGGTTCTAATAAAAGTATAACTCCTGCATCCTCTGCAATTTTGCAACAATCCTTTAATGAATTTACTATATTGGTTTTTTCGATCTCTAGATTACTTTTATAGGAATATCTACCCCTGATCAATCCTATAATAACTTTTGAATTGATTCTTGAGGCTAATTCGATATACTTTTTCAATCTATGAAGAGCATTAGATCTAATCGAAGGCTCAATACTTCCTATTGAGTATTTAAATCTAATATAAGTTGCTCCTGTCCCTAATGCAGGTATTTTCATCTGGTATGAATTAGAAATCTCAATGATTCTTTTTAAAGGAATCTTCTCTGGTTCTAATAATGCTAATTCTATTCCATCATATCCTAATTGACTTAAAAATGAGCAAAGATCTTCAAATTTCTCTATAACTTGTGTTTCCGGAATACTAGATTCATTTAAACTTGAAACTATACTAATCTTCATCACACTTAATATCAGATATTGAATTTAAAAAATATTTTTTCAAATGAATTATTCAAATTGATTATCTTCTAATTGTTAATTAACTACTTTAAAAAGATAGCATTGAATTTTGATACACAACTTTTTTATAACTGAAAAAGTTAAATAATTATCAAAATACGATATTTTAATTAAAGGAGTTTTAATTAAAATAATCGAATTTTTAAAAAATTTATTAAAAAGGACTGGATAATCTTTATTTAGTAAATTATTTTCTTATTTGAATAAATTTTCTTAAAGGAGAAAATAAAATGTCAAAAAACAATATATTAAAATGGACGTTAATTCTTGCATTGATTATCTTATTACCATTTTGGGGTTTTTCTATATCGGTAAGCAAGGCGGCTGATGACGTTGTTCCTCCAATATATCAATGGATAAAAGAATCAAATCCTTGGGATGAATTGACTGAAGATGAGCGGGACGATATAGTACCATATTATCCTGATGGATATACAATACAAAATGATAAATTAACAATATATTATCCGACTCAGAATATTGATGTAGAATTTTTGTATCGAAAATCAGCGTTAAAATGGCCTGAACATACAACATATGATGTTTCTGAACAAATCTATCTATCTATTTCATATTATAGTGAGATTGGTACTCAATTATGGTCTAATATTCAACTCGGGGGAGGATTATTTAACTCCAGTAGTTGGTTTGATTATCATTATTATCAGCCTTATTGTTCTATTAAATATACTGATGTATATTTTATAAATGATGGACAAACATTATGCTGGAATATTACATGTGATTATAATGCCACTAAAGAAGATTTCTTAAATTCTCCATTTGCGGCTAATTACACAATCGAATACATTATTAAAATTGATAATTACAAAAACGATTCTTTATTCTTTGAGATTGATACTACAATTAGTTTTCATGAGATAAAATCCAACACAGAAACGATAAATCTAACTATAAATTATGCATATGATCTATTTGATATAATAAAATTCCAGATGATTTATCCAGAAAATATGACAACAGGGGCAACATCCGGCTGGTATAAAATAGGAGAATATGATGTAATGGCAATAATTACAGCTGATCAAGGAAAGTTTACATATGATAATGGAACACAGGTGTGGAAAGATCTATTAAGAGGTATGAATATTGTTGAAACACCACCTGAGCTTAATCCAGATATCAAACCCTATGGAATAATTTATCAAATATATCTGTACAATATACCAATAAATTCAACTAATGGAAATATTACGGAAATTTACTATGATCCCTTAATGATCGGATTTTATGAAGCCAGAGCTGATTATACCATCCAACTCATCATAGTACCGATTTCTGTTATTCTGATGGTTTATTATATCCAATACAAGAAAAAACACAATAAAGAAATAAAAAATAAGGGGCGATTATGATTTGTCAATAACAAATGACATCAAAAAAGGATCCAAAGCTAGCTTTCAAGAGCTATATATGATCCCACCCATATTTTCCAAATATACAATAACTGGGCTTATAATAACGATTGCTGGAATACTTGTGGGTTTTTACTTTTATGATGATCTTGGATTCTCATTAAGTTTGATTGGCCTATTACTCATAGTATTTAATTTTTACCTTAGAAGTTCATCGAAAAATCCTAATATTTCTCAAATACCCAGTAAAATTCTCACTTTATTTTGGGCTGCTGTTCTATTGGTAAATTACTTGATATACTATTTATATTATGCGTTACTTATCCTTGGATTTAGTCTGGCATTAGTGCTTAGGATTATTAATATTATTTTGAGAAAATTAGAAGTGAAGAATGAAATAAAAACAAAATACATCCCTTTAATTCCAATAATTGCCGTGAGTATTATTACGATTCTATGCACTTTTATATATCCTATTGCTTATTTACTAGATCCACAAGACAATATTATTGAATTAAATTGGATGATCGGTAAAATCTTTGGATTAATGTTGAATATACTGATATATTGTATGTGGTACTTTCCCATATTGACGTGTATCAACGTATCTCTAAACGCCAACAGAATTTCAAAAATTAGAAACAAGTTTATAACATCTGGGATTAAAATAATGGTTCCATCCTTGGTATTACTTGTATTTTACTTCATTAATGAGATAGCATCATTTCTTCTACGACCATATATACAATTAGGTGGATATTTAATGTTAATTGCAGGAATCATTCTAATCATCTCCGCTTTTATATTTAAACCAGTATTAAAAGAAAGTGATAAAGAAACTTAAGATTTGATTATTTTTCAGATCAACAAGTGATCAATAGATTTAAAAAAAATTACTTATAAAGTTTCTTAATATTTTTTTATTAATATTAAAATTATTAGTATATTAATTCTAAATTACATTATTTATTAATATAAAAATTCTAAATCCATTGCTATTTTTTATAGAACTTTTGTATTATTTTCAAAATCAAGTTCTTTTTTATATTAATAATTTTTATTAAAATTAATCAATAGAAAAATTAAGTCTTATCGATTGGATAATAAAATACCGTTAATTCACCCTTCTCATCACCACGACATCTACACTTAGTTTCTCTTACAACCACTCTATATTCCTCTCCAACGTATTCTAAAATGTTTTGAACTGCTGCTTGGCCCATTGAGGTTATAACTGTTAAATAATCAGCATTTCCTACCAAAGGTTTTAACTTATTCTCAAGCCCCTCACATAGTGGGCATTTTTTGATTCCGATAACAACACGTGCT
>CAZYEE010000229.1:0-6219 GCA_964646355.1 uncultured archaeon
TAAAAAAATATAAAAAATAACTGAAATAAGATGTATTTATTCTATTAGAAAATTTGCTTAATTTTTATTCTTTTTATTTTCATGTTATTTTTATGTTTATATTTATTTTCATTTTCATTTTTATTTTCATTTTCATTTTCATTTTTATTTTCATTTTCATTTTCTATTATTTTTTCCATTTAACAATATAGTAATATATTAAAAAAGAGTAAAAATAAAATTTTTATTTAAATTATATTTTTTTTATTATCTCTGCAATTATTGGAGCACATTTGACAAAACTAACTGGACTAGGTATAGAATCTGAACCTACAACAAAATTTGCCCCAGCTTTATAAAGATTTACTAATGCATCCCCTATTAATATTGGATGGGCTGTTCCAATGTAGATATTATTGGCTCCTTGGTCTTTTAACATCATTATTGTTTCTGCCATAGTTCTTCCAGTCGAAATTATATCATCTATTAAAATTATATTTCTATCTGAAATATCCAACTCTCTCGGCCTTATCTCAACCTCATAATCTCCGTATCTTACCTTTTCCAAAACATCATAATCTAATTCTGTCTCTTGAGCTGCCATTTTTGTCCACTGTTCACTTTCAGCATCCGGCCCTATTAATACCGGATCATCAAGTGCATAGTTATCTAATATATACCTCACTACTGTAGGTAAAATTGAAATATTATATGCAGGAATTGTAAAAACCTCTGATAATGACTTGATTCTATGTAGATGTGGATCAAATGTATAAATTTTATCAGTACCCGCTTGCTCTATTAATCTCGCTACTATCTTAAAACTGATCGGCTCACCTGGATTAAACTCACAATCTTGCCTTGCATATGCAAAATATGGTATAAATGATACGATTTCTTTTGCACCATTTGATTTTAGTACATCTAAAATAAAAAAATATTCCATTAAATATTCATCAGGAGTCTTGTACATTGACTGAATTACGAGATATGAATTCCCTTCAATCTTATCATCCAAAACTCTTAAATACTTTTCACCATCAGGAAATTTCCTGCTATTGAGCATAATAAAATCTGTGTGTAAATATTTAGCGACTTCAAACGCTATATGTTTAGATGATGAACCTCCCAAAACCTTTAGCATAGTTGAAACACCAAATAAGTTGATTGGAAGAGATGGAGGGGTTATGGGCCATTGGGGCTTCGGACCCCAGACCTCCAGCTCTCTTAGCACATTGTACAAAGCACCGCCATTTTTAGACCACGCAATGTGTTCTTATAAGGCTGGCGCTCTATCCATTCCAGTTACAAAAGGTTTAATACCCTTTTGCAATGGCTGAGCTAATGGCCCATATATTAATATTAGTGAAATATTGATGTTTAATCCAATCAAATGAGTCAATCTCCTATAAACATAGATATTTTTTATAACAAGTACTATCCTTAAAAAATTTTCTAAGTAAAAAATGATTACTAATAGATATGAAATTAATCTTTTTATTGTATTTTAATAGCATATAAGATAATAAATGGGTAAGATGAATTAAAGTGAATATTTTTTAAATAAATAAAAGAATATTAATGGATTTAGATTATAATAGAATTAAAATTAATTAAATTGGTCTATGTAAAATAAACCTAAATAAAACATTCACAATAAAATTAAATTTAAATTGTTAAAATATAACTAAATTAAATTTTACAAGCTTCTTGTTGAAGAATCTCTTGAATAATAAGTTTAAAAGCGTCATCAATATTTTCACCGGTTTTAGCGGATGTTTCAAGAACTGGAATCCCTAATTCTTCGGCTTTCTTTTTGACCTCATCTTCAGATACGACTCTTTGATCTTTCAAATCAATTTTATTGGCTAGTAATAGTGCCGGGAGATCTCCGCACGTCTTTCTATATTCATTAAGCCAGTCATTTGAGTGGTTAAAGGAGTCTCTATCAGTAACGCTAAAAACAATGATTGCGCCAAAGGAGCCTTGGAGATAACTTTCTCGCAGAATTTGATAGCGTTCTTGGCCACCTATATCCCAAATAATGACATAGATATTTTTATCTTCTACTTGCATTAATTTAGCTGAAATATCGGTTCCTATGGTTAATTTATAGGTATCTTCAAATCTTTTTTCGGTGTGTCTAATAATGATGGAAGTTTTTCCAACAGCTGGATCACCAAGAAAACATATTTTATATACTTTATGAAAGTCTCCTTCCATTTTAATCATCATATACTTTTTAAAATAATTGTCTTAACATTCATATTAAATTATAGAATTAAAAGATTTTCTTATAAATAAATATATTGTCAATTTTGAGATTTTTTATTGATTAAAGTTATGAAAATATAGAGATATTATCCAACTCAAGAAAATTGTAATATATTACAAGGTAATTTTTCTGAGATTAGAGTATTTTTATCGGAATAAGGGAATATTAGAAAAGATTTTATCATTAAAATTTTCATTACATTATTTCAATATATTATAATATATTGATAATTTTTAGAATAAAAATTTTTGGTTTCGTAAAAAATTTAGTTGAGTTAATTTAATAGATTCGATAAATATTAAAAAATTTTTAGATAAATGGATTGTATTTAGAAAAATTGAAATTTAAAAAATTATAAAAGCATTTAAAACAATTTAGATATTATTAAATTATATATCTCATTTTTATCAATTTTTCTGGGATTAGCGTTAAAGCTTCCACCGCGTGCTTTATTAATAGATTGTTTTAATTTTTCTGGATCTATGTTGTAATGTTTTAAATTGTTTGGAATACCAATGGATTCGTTTAATTTTTTTATGAAATTAATTCCATCGGTAATTGATTTTGCTTTTGGGTCCATAGTTTTAGAGATGGTCATATATTTAGAATGATTATAGTTCATATTATATTCCATCAGGATAGGTAATAGAATAGCACAAATTTCGCCATGAGGAATTTTGAAATCAGCGCCAATTGGGTGTGCTAGACCATGAACCCCGCCAAGTCCAGAGTTTGAGAATGCCAGGGCAGAAATCAGACTTCCGAGTGCCATTTTTTCTCGGTAAACTAAATTTTCTCCATCTTTTACGGCATTAACGAGATTTTTGGAAATTAGAGTTATAGCATTAATAGCCAGAATATCGGACAATGCATTCGATTTTAAGGATACATATGATTCAATAGCTTGAGTCAATGCATCCATGCCTGTAGAAGCAGTGATTTTAGGAGGCATAGTAAGAGTCAATTTAGGATCTACGACTGCAACTTTTGCGACCATAAAAGGATGTCTTATGCTGGCTTTCCAACCATTTTTCTTATTGATAAGTACTGCGTTTTTTGTTATTTCAGAGCCTGTACCTGCGGTTGTTGGCACAGCGATAAATGGTAAACCGGGGCGTTCAAGTTTCTTATTTTCCTGATATTCCCAGGTTTCTCCTTCATGATTAACCATAATAGCTATGGCTTTTCCACAATCTAGAGCAGAGCCGCCACCAATACTTAAGACGCAATCACAATTCTCGTCCTTACAAAATTTTACTCCTTGATCAACAGTTTCACAACTTACTTCAGGTTCTACTTTATCAAAAATATGGACTGAGAGCCCCTCATCTTCTATCAGCTTTTTTGCTCTATCAAGAACCCCATATTTTCGCATGGCGGTGCGTCCTGTAACTAATAGAATATTTGAACCATAATCTCTAGTAATTGTAGCAATATCATTGAATTTATCAATTCCGAATATAATTTTGGGCGATATAAACTCGAAACTCTTTCCAAAAGAAATATTTTCCATCGTTCTCACGAATATATTTAATTGGATATTTAATAGGTGTTGAATATTTACTAAATGTTTAATATTTCTTAAATACATTAATTTTTTTCAAATTTGGGATTCTATAATTTTTGAAGATAGTAAAAGAATAATATGACACTAATTAATCAACAGATATAGTTAGAATAAGTAATTTGTCTTTTTATTTTTATTTAGTCTATTCTTTTTTAAGAAATATAAAATTAATAATCAACAAGAGTTAAAAATAAATAAATAATCCATCTAAAATAAATTACTTAATTAGAGAAAATTTCTTGAATTATTTCTTAAAAGACCAGATTAATAAAATAGTATGAAAAGGAGATAGAGAAATATGGATATAAAAAATGAGAATGAAATAGAATTTAGAGATGGAAAACCAACTGGAGTAAAATATTTATTTAGAGGACCAAAGATTGATTGGGGAATACTTGTATTAGGTAAAGGAGATACCTTAAGTAAACATTATCATAATGAAGTTGAGGAAACCTTTTATTTCATATCAGGATCTTGCAAGATGTATGTAAACGATAAAGAGATAATTACCAAGCCTGGCGATGCAATAAGAGTAGAACCAAAAGAGACGCATTCCATGATAAATGAAAATGATGAACCAGTAAAATTAGTATTCATAAAATGTCCATATATTCCGGATGATAAAGTGAGTTTATAAATAATAATATTCTATTTTTTTGTAATTTTATTATTAATTTTGAGATCATATATTTTTTTGGTTTAGATCAAATTCATTTACGAGAATGCTGTCTAAAAATTTAGATACATCTATTTTTTCTCTAATTAATTTAAAGATTTTTTGTGAATTAGTTTTATCACCAATCAAAATTGCACCCAAAACATTCATTGAGCCGGTCTCCTTTTTAACAACGAGTTTTTTATAAATAGAATTTTTTCATCAATAATACGTTTTTCGATTATGTTTTCAAGTTTGTGATCAAAATAGACGGTGCCCATAGAGGTAAGATCGATATCAGCAACTTTTAATGTATTGGAAGGAATAATATCTTGATATTTTTCTTTTCTGGAGTGGACCATGTTAATAGCTGCAATTTTTGATTGAGCAAATGCAGCGGGAATAATTCCCCAGACTCGTCCATTGAATTCTGCGATATCACCAGCTGCAAAAATATCGGGATAATTAGTTTCCATGTATTCATTTACAATTATTCCCCGATTAAAATTTATATTAGTTTTTTCAACAATGTGAATATTCGGATGCATCCCCGCAGAAATAACAATACAATCTGCTGGAATTGAACGCCCATCTTTTAATTTTATTCCAGTAGCTATATCCTCACCGGGTATTTCATCGGTAACAGCTCCTAGGACGACTTTTATTCCCTTTTTTTCCAGAATATTTTGTAGAAATTTTGCGCCCTCTACATCCAATTGTCTGGGCAATAATCGAGGGTAAAATTCGACAATCGTGACGGAATTTCCGTGTAACCTTATGGAATTGGCGATCTCAATCCCTAAAAGTCCTCCTCCTATAACGATCACTTTTTCAGAGATTTTAAGGAGATTTATTAGTTTGTTTGCATCATCGAGGCTTCTAACTGACATTACGTTTTTCTTATTAGCACCCTTAATGGGTGGGATAAATGCATGACTTCCAGCAGCTAATAACAGTTTATCATATTGGATTTTGGATCCATTATATAATTCAATTTGTTTTTTATCGGGGTGTATATTTATCACTTTACTTGAAAGATATAATTTAATATCATTTTCTTGATAATATTCTTCATTTCTGATAAATAAATCTTGAAAATCTACAAGATTTGCAATATATCCAGGTAATTTAGGTCTTGAGTAAGTTAGATATGATTCATCCGTGTATATTTCGATAGTGCTGGATGGATCTTCTCTCCTTAATATACTAGCAGCATTTATACCAGCTATTCCATTACCAACAATCACATATTTTGTCATACAATTACCAAAATACTTTTTTAAAGGTTGTAAATACAATTTTAGCTAACATAATAGACTTGATTTTAGTTAATAGAATTATTTCAATTGAAAATTTAAATCAATTTCATAAGTTGTAAATATTGATGGATTTTTATGAAAATAAGATTTAAAAAATGTATAGTGAAACTACTGCTATCAAAAATAAGTAATCGGTCTAATTTAAGCAGGATTCATAAATAAATATCAAGTCCTGAATGTTTTATTATTAGGGGTTTGTTTTTAAAAATAATAAATAGAATAAATTTTGATATGACAAATAAAAAATAAATTTTAACGAACTTATAAAAAAGTTAAAGGATATAAACTAAAATAAACAAGAAATAGTAGATTATCATTATAAAATATTTAATAATTAATTTAATAGCTAGTTTGATAGTTTGTTTAATAATAGGCTTTTAATGAATTCTATTATCACAAAGTGATTATTTTCATTGGAATAAAA
>CAZYEE010000230.1:0-6198 GCA_964646355.1 uncultured archaeon
AATGAAGATAAAGACCTTGACGGTATGCCGAACCTCTGGGAATATCAAATGGGCTTGAACGCTACAAATCCCGCTGATGCTAATGAAGACCCAGATAATGATAGATTAATAAATCTTGAAGAATATAGACGTAATACTAATCCCTATGATCCAGATACAGATAATGACTTCTTTAATGATTATATAGATTTATTTCCAAATAATAGCTTATTCCCATGGGTTTTCATTATATCTGGATTGGTTATAACAATATTTCTGTTGATATTCAGTATATACAAAAGAAGGACTAAAAAATCAAAAAATAATAAATAAGATAATAAACAATATAATAGAAAAAAGATTTGCATCTAATAGAAATTAATGAAATTAATTGAAAAATTACAATATATTAATAACAACTCTCAATAATAAATAATGCTTAAATCATAAACTAACAGGTTCCATTAAAATTCATTCATTCATTTTTCGAAAAAAAGTATAATCATTTATATATTTCTGTAGAAAATGGTTTTTGAAAATATTTAATCATATTAATTAAATCATCTAAATTTTTTAGTTGAATTTAATTAAGACTAATTAATATGGATTATTAATATATTTCATATGTGTAATTATTTTATTTAATTTTATAATGACTCATTATACTATTTGGAAAAACATTAAAATCATATAATATACTTTAAATTATAATCAAATTCTTATTTAATCTATATGTTTATACCCAAAAATGGTGAATTTTCTCAGTCCTGGGCGTTAAGCTTTGCGCGAGCATCTTAAAAGTTTGTTAATGTTATATTCCTTCAAAAAATTAGAAAAAGATTTAAGTCGAGCTCCCATTAATAATAATTAATTTCAGAAAATACACGTATAAACTAAAAAACAAAAAATTAATAGGAAATAGTTATATAAAAAAAATGATGAATAAAAAGGATAAGGGTGTATGATGTGGAAAAAGAAAACGGCTGGAGCAATTCGATTATCATAAGATGGAAATTAATTTATTTAGTATTAATATTATGGGCGTTATTAGCGTTAATATTTGGAATATACGATTTACAGATCTCAATTGAGGTAACGAGTTGGACGATGATTCCGGGAGCTATTGGAAATTTTATAAAAACTTTTGGAGAGTTTGGAGCGGATTATGGAGAAGGTCCGTCATGGGGGCTGATTTTTGTTGCAATTGCGATATTAATTGGAAGTATTTCAAAGAATTATAAGAAACAGATAATACCTGCAATAGTAATTGTAGTATTATTTGGAGTTTTATTATGTTTAGGTATAATTTTGAGTTCGGAAGATTTAATCTGGTATGGAGGATTTATAAGTACTACAGTATTAATCTTTTTAATCTTAATTTTAATTAGAAAATATGATATGAAAAAAATAAGGAACCTTGCGTGGATTATTTTTCTACTAGCAATAATAAATCCTTTATTATTTGTTAACGTTTTAAAACCACTATGTGGAAGAGTCCGATTTAGAGATTTGGCTCCGGATTTTTCAAATTATACCCCATGGTTTCTTCCGCCTGGACCTGACTTTGACAATTTGTCATTTCCAAGTGGACATACTGCAATGGGCTGGATGTTTCTACCGCTATTAATACTGTTTAGAAACAAAAAGAAAGGAGTAAAAATAATTACATCGTTTCTAATAATAGGATGGGGTATTTTCGTAGGTTTTTCAAGAATAATTGTGGGAGCTCATTATGCTTCAGATGTATTATTTCCCACATGTGTGGCATTTTTAACGGTTATATTTCTTTATAAAAAATTTTATTTTTAATTTCTCCCATTTTTGTTTTTATTTAATCTGATAATACTGGAAATAATACTTCAGAGCCTTGGCTAATCGATCTATGTTTGGAAAATGCGGGATTCTAAATTTATTTAAAACAGATTTTAAGGCATTATATTCTCGAATTGTTTTATCGGAATCTTCATCTACCATTGGAATTACAATAAAGTTTTTTGAAGTTTTTCGACTTAATCTTCCAAGTGATCGGGCAAAAGATCCCGCAAATTTATCATATCCAAATTGAAGTCCAAGTATTCTAGAGATTTGGAGGACTATAATAATAAAATCAATATTTTTTTCTTTGATAACAAGTTTTACAGTATTCAAGATCATTTCAGGAAGAATTCCATATGCGCCTACATCTATAGGATTTTTAAAACTAGTATTCACATCATATAAAAGCTCTGCTAATTTGTCTTGTGTTTCTTTAGATATTTCTGGAAAGTTAATTCCAATTTCATTGAGCAAATCCGACATCTCAACAGAGTTTCCTCCACCAGGGACTACTAAACATACATTTTTACCCCTTATAATCTTATCAGGATGATGTAATGTCAATAAATAACAAATATCATAAAACTCAATTGAACTTTTTACTGAAATTACATTTGTTTGTTTAAAAACAGCCTCATATATTAGATCGGAACCAGCTATTGAGCCGGTATGTGAAAGACATGCCTTTTTCCCTGCATCACTTCGACCACCTTTAAGAATTACAACGGGCCTTTTTTTGGTGGTCTGTTTTAATTTTTTAATGAACAGCCTACCTCTATTAAGATCTTTAACAGATTCAAGATATAGCCCAATAACATTTGTTTTTCTGTCTAAATTGATAAAATCTAGAAAATCATTGAAATCAATATCAGCCATATTTCCTACACTAATACCATAATTTAACCCAAGTCCCCTCTTTTTTGAAATCTCGATTGTTCTATTTGCAAAACCACCTGATTGACTGAATATAGATAATGTACCTGGATATATATCTGCAAAACGACTGATATTTAGGTTGATCTGTGAATTAAAACTCCCAAAACAATTTGGCCCAAGTACACGCGTTGTTTTATTTTTCGCCAATATGGTTCTGAGCTCATCTGCATAACTTTGACCTCTTTTCCCTACTTCAGAAAATCCGCTTGTGTAAATTACAAGGAATTTTGCACCGACTTTGATACAATCTCTTAATAGGTTTGGAACAAATTTGGCATTTATACAGCTAATTACAATATCAATTGGTTCAGGTATAGATTCTAAATCTTTATAACATTTCCATAAACCATAAATTAATTCTCCTTCATATTTTGGATTAACTGGATAGATGTGTGGTAATTTAGATCCAATTCCATAGCCATATTTTTTATAAGTATCAAGATATAGAGAAACTCCCATATTGGGTCTAGGACTTGCTCCAACAACTACAATATTTTTAGGATAAAATAGCGAATATAGGTAATGTTTTGATAAATCTTTTAAATTATTCTCTGACTCAATATCTGTTCGGCCCATAATGAAACACATCTAATTTTATTTTTCATCCTATATAAGATGTAGGATATGATATTCAAGTAATATAGAGAATTTAATAATATATTTTACAAATTTTAGAAAAAATTTTCTAAAAAAAGTGTCAAATCATTCTAAGAACAAAAATATGATACAATTTTTAAATTTTTTTAATTAAATCAACGTTAAGAAAATTCGGATATTAATTATAAATAGGTTAATTTTATGGGCTTATAAAAATAGAGTATTTAAATTAAGAATAATTAAATAATTAATCAAGAATAGTTAAATAATAGAAATATATAAATAATAGTTGAGAATTTTTAAGGACCACAATTTTTTGGAGCGCGTCGTATTTTGAGTGATGAACATTTATTTTATGAAATAAATAAAGAAATTGTAAGCAAACTTGGTAGATTAATGTTTTCACGTCCTTATTTAGCAATAGTTGATGCATCTGGAAAGATAAGATATATAGATGATGAATTAGGAAAATATAAAGACTATATTTCAGAGTTTACAGTAAAGAATTTTAATTTATTACATGTAGGGGATTATTCAATTCCACTTGGTGGAGTGAATCTGGCATTTTTTAAGCCTGGTAATAATTTCTTGATAATTATTCATTCTAAAAAGGGTCCTATTGGTCAACTTCTTTCATTTAAAAAAATCATGGCAAATTATACTGGAAAAATTAGTGAACTTATTGGAGATGTAACACCTTCAGAAAGATCAATAACAATGCCTCCACCTAAAATAGAAATACCAAAAGAAAAAATTGAAAAAATTGAGCGAAAACCCGAAGCCAGAGTACGGAGTAGAGCAAGAAGAGTTCCTCTTCTAATGAAAGAAATGACAGGTAAAGAAAAATTTAAGATTGATACTGCAAAAGTATTAGAACTATGTGATGGAACGAATTCTATTGAAGAAATTGCAGAGAAAACTAATTTACCCAAATTAAAAGTTGATATGATAATAAAACAATTTGAGAAAAAGGGTTGGATTAAAATATCTAGAGTTATTCAAATTATAAGGTAAAATTCTGAAGCAATAAAATTACAAATAATAAATAACAGAGGCAATAAAATAAAAATTGTGAATATCAGACCAATATTCCTTTTTTAGATAAATTTATCTAATAGTTTTTTTATTTTTAAGCCAGTAAATAGTTAATTTTAAGCTATTGAAATCATTATTTTTTATAAAATTTATTGAACGATAAATATAAAAAATTATAGAAGATTTAGAATTGTTTTATTTGAAATTGTTTTATTTATAAATCCTATATTTGCAATTATTTTACTTACAATCACTAATAGCACATTTATATTCAAATTATTCGGTTTCTTTTTCATACAAATATGCAGTATATTCAGGATATGGGTCACCACAGACTAAACATTTAGTTTCATGGATTTCAGCTCTGTAAGGACTGCCTACATATTCTAAAATAGAATTCAATGCACCTTCCATTGCTCCTGCCACAACGCTACCATATGTTAGACGAGTTTCATCTGTTTTCATAATATCACGATCGAATTTCAATTCATTTTCTTTTCCTAATGCTGCACAAAAAATGCATCTATTAAGTGTCCAAGTTATTTTTATCGGTTCATCCTTAGTTTTATCATGAAATTTTACATCTTTTAGATTTTCTCCAAAAAAGATGAACCATGCAACTCTAAGAATAAAAGGAATATCTTTCACATTTTTGGAAAAAATAAGTTCTCCAGGACCTAACAACTCAGCTGCCACAGTTTGACCTGCAGATCTACCTAATTCTCGAAATTCATGTAAAGCGGTAATAATATCTCCATCATTTAATTCAACAAGAATTCTAACACATTCTAGAAAATCAAAAGTCATCATAACGGCACTCATTTTTTTTGCTTTCCACCAATAGAAATATTTACCAATGCGACCTAAAAATTTTTGAAACCAGCCTACTTTCTCCCTCTCTGACAAAGATATCATTCCTCCAAAATGTGTATTACATGTTCACAATATTTATCGCCCATAGCCCTAGATTTTGTAGTCTCCACCCAAATTTTAGGTAATTTAGGATTCTTCTCTCTACAATGATTAACAAATGTTTCTAATAAAGAACCATAAGGGGTACAATAATGAATTTTTGCCGCTTGTACTTCCCAACAGAGAACACAATTACGATCTTTTAGGACTAAAGTATGCCCGTCTTTTTGCATCTTAATTGGGGGCTTTTGCTTTAATAAAAATTTATGAGATTCTTCTGCAATACTTTTGATGGTCTTTCCCTTAGGCTCCCAGATTTTTAGTATTCCTTTTGCTACCCTTCGTCCAAATTCTCTCAACTTTTCCTCTGCCGAATCAGGCCACCTATCCAATATTCTTCCGACAATTTCAGAATAAATAAGAGGAACAAAAATTTGCTGACATTTTAACTGTATTAGTTCTTCATCGCTTAATATTTTCAATTTTGAACCACCATGGATAGATATTATAAATTATTAAATTTTGTGAATATAATAAATTCAATAAACATATTATATTATTTAATAAATGACATTTATTCATTTCTTTTATTTAATAATAAGGAATAGGACTTTTTTATTCGTTGATGACAAATTGTAATTATAAATTAATAAAAATCATAATAATTAAGTTTATATAAAGAATTAAAGGAAATAATACAAAAATCAATAAAATTTGAAATCAATAAAATATTTTACTAATTAAATGGATTATTAAATTGAATTTAGATATCGAAAGATTTTTCCTTTTACATGATTCCTTGAAAAAAAATATAACATAACCAAAAAAATAGTGTAATAATAAAAAATATATGAAATTAAATGTCTATATTCTATTTATCCCAAAGACTTCCAAATAAGCCAACCCCATTAATGTCTGTCTTTT
>CAZYEE010000231.1:0-6182 GCA_964646355.1 uncultured archaeon
TTTTTTAATAAACTCTTTTTAAAATAACAAGATTTTTTCAAAAATATAAACTCATTTTTTATATAAAACAATTTGAGAATAGAATAATTAAAAGTTCATAATAATTAGAATAATTTAGACTTATCTAAATGAATTATTTCTCAGAATAAACTTTTAACATAGAAAATATCGTATATAATATTCAATAGTATGGAAATATCTCATATTGTATACATAGATGTTGGAAAAAAATAAAAAATTATTTGAAATTTTTAGAAACTTTGATATTTTTATCTATTAATTTTCGCCTAATTTACTTTTGGGGGTTCTGATACTACTTCTTCTGTTTTTGCAGCATCTTTTAATCCCCCATATTTAGCTGCTAAAGCCCTTTCAATTTTGGGTCGATGTAATGTATTCATTGTGCAGAATGGTACTTGTTTGACTCTATTATCTACAGGATCGATATAGCCGAAATGAACAACACATTGACTAACTCGTTCAACATCCAAGTTATATTCATCTTGAAAATGCATTACTCCTACATATACATTTCTACCTTTTACGAGAAAATCTCTTGTATTATCCCATGATTGATTCAGCAGCATTTTGTATAACATAAGAGCTGATGTACTAAATGGTTTTTTAAGGAGTTTGATAGCAGCTAAAAGCCCTTCAAGCTGCACCTGCCGTTTCTTAAGCCAGAATAAGCCATCATCAATTAGTTTGCCTATTTTTTCACCTATTTCTGTAAGCGCTAATGTTTGGAAATAATTAGTACGTTTAATATTATCAATTTTTTCCATCTGTTTATCACAGTATTCAATAGTTTTATCAATGTCAATAATTTCATTGATACCCTGAATTTCACCATCCTCAGTAATATGCATAAAAGTAACGAAACCACATTGTGGGTTAGGCGCAAATTCGACATGTTCTATATGTTTACCACTAAGAGTGCCCCACCATGCTATTAATCGCATTAAATTCTGAAAAGCAGGAAATGGTCGCCATGGTCTTAATGCACCATTAGTAGCTTTATCAATTTCATTAAGGACATCATAGGTTGTAACACGCAAATCAAAAATTTTTTCTTGTTCAACGCGACCACATAGGGCTATTGGTTGAAACATCACACCAGAAACAACATCTACATTATCAGCTGCAAATCTTAGTATATTACCGATTTCATGCGGAAAATTTACATCTTTAGCGATAGTTGGTACTAGGCATACTCCTTTGAAACCAAGTTTTCTACAATTTTCGATGACTTGTAATTTTTTCTCCATAAGGTCAACACCACGAGTTTTGATCCAAGTTTCACTTTGAGTTCCATCGAATTGAAGGTACAAGACATTCATACCTGCATCCATAAGGCGTTTAAAATAGTCGATATCATTAGCGAGGCGAATACCATTAGTAGCAACTTGGATCTGCTTAAAACCCATTTTAACAAGTTCTCTAGTAATATCAGGGAGGTCATCACGGAGTGTAGGTTCACCACCTGCATACATTGCTACAACAGGAGGGACAGGTTTTAAGCTTCTAAAGTATTTATAGATTCTAATAATATCTTCATAAGGTGGTTCCATAATATAGCCGGAAGTATCTGCATTAGCGTAGCAGAAGGGGCATTTAAGATTACAACGGTTAGTAACATCAACCATAGCACATGTAGTAGCGGATTTATGATTTGGACAGAGGCCACAGTCATGTGGACAGCCATCTTTAATAGGTTTTTGCGGATTTTCATGAGGGAAGCCGAATTTTCTATATTTTTGGGCATTAACGTAAGTTTCGACATCAGTTGAAATGATATCAGTAAAGGAGCCGTGTTCTTCACAGGTTTTTTTCATATAGATTTTATTGCCTTCTTGAATGATGAGAGCGTCAATAACTTTCTTGCATTCGGGACAGATGGACTTAGTCTTTTTCTCATAAACCATTTTAATTCAAGTCCTATATTATTAATAGGAGGAGGTATTAAATGAATAATAAACACATTTGAAATTATATAAAATTTTATTTTATTACGATTAAATTAGAATATTACAAATTTTAGCTAATAGGATTATATAGAAATATTGATATAAAACATTTCTTAGATAAAATAGTGTGATAAAAAGCTATTAAAAGGTATCGAGAGACTATTCAAGGGTCATATTAATGGTTCATAGAAGGCAATTTTAATTTATGGAAATTATAGAATAAATGATTGAGGAGAATGAATAAGGAAGTTAAAGAAGAATAATGAGAAAATAAGTAGGAAATGGAAAATATAAAATCATTTTTAGTTATTTTTTAAGTAATAATCAAGAAAAACTAGAAAAAAAATATATAAGGGTTATAAAAATTTTTACAAATAAAATATTACTAATAATTAGGATCGAGATAGTTAAAATAGGAAGCATATCCGAATTTTTATAATATTGTTTTATGATAGAGATAAGCTTAATTTTTTTTGATAACTTAAGAACTAACTTAGGATTCAGTAGAATTTTGAACTTTAACAAAAAATTTTAAGCTTACTCTATAATAGTTTTAGAAAAATAAAAATGTTTATTAAGAGAAATAAATATGTTTATTAAGATTGAATTAAATTAATTTTTAAACAAACTTTGAGGAATTATTGATGACGAACGAGGATGAATATTTTAGAACAGCAACATTTGAAGAAAAATTTAAAATGATATACGGTAAAATGTCTGAGAGGCAAAAAAGAGAGAGCCAAGAACAAGTAATATTTATATGTAAAGATTATTGTGGAAAATGTCCTACATATATGGGAACTGGGGAAAAATCTCTGGCTTTTTGTATGAAAGGTAAGAGTTCTATTATTACTGAGAAAAAAACGTGTTTATGTAAAGATTGCCCGATTTCCAAAACAATGAGTCTCCGATGGAGTCATTATTGCATCGAGGGCAGCGCATTAGAACGCTCTCAAGCTGAGAAATAGATTTTTTTGGATTTAAATATCCAGATTATTTATTATTTTTTTATTAAACATTAGATCAATGATTTTTAAGGAAATATTTATTATTATCGAGATCAACAAGTCCAAGTTTTTGAAGATGTTGAAGATATTTAAGTGCCCAAATATGATCTATGTGCATAATTCTATATAATGTTGTATGAGCTGCATGGGTTCGTTCGTACATTAACGGTACAATTTTGGAAAGTGATAATGGGCCCTTCTTTTTTAGAGCAATTAGAATACGAAGTTGAGCAATTTTCATAGAGTCTAGAAAATCAAGGTAAAGAGGCAATTCGTGAGACCAGCGATGTGGAAAATGACAATGTCCACGGAATGCATAATTAATATCAAGAGAAATAATTGATTTAACGGATTTTTTTATATCAGAAATTGATGTGTGGATATAGGGAGTAAAAGGGATAGTATCTCCAGTGAAAATAATTTTCAGATTCGGATCATAGAGACAAATAGAATCATCCGAATGTCCGGGCGTATAAATAACATTAAGCGTAGTTTTTCCGCATGAAATACTGGAACCATGTTTGAGTTTTGTAATATCATGGACAGGAATAGTATTTCCATGGTAGAATTTATATACAAAATTAATGAAATTTTTGATAATAGGGTGTTCCATTCGTTTTTTATTTAAAAATGGAAATGAGGTTTCAATGAATTCCAAATATTCAAAATCCTGATAATTAAAGGATCGGTTCTTTTTAGAAAGAATAGGAATACTATTAACATGTGCAAAGATTTCACAATCAAAATGTTTTTGTAAAAATCCAGCATTAGCATAATGATCAATATGACAGTGGGTAATAATTACTCTATCAATTCGTTTCATATTAAGGATTTTTAAAATATGTTTTAGACGATCTAATGTAAGCGTGAATGGAATACCCGTATCAATAATGGTCTTAATCTCATCATTAATAAAATATACATTAGCATTAAGAAGAGAAGTGCCAGGAGGTATGAACATCGAGTATATTTTATTAATTTTAAGGAGTCTCATTTTTTACGATCTCATGTAATATATTATGTAATAAATAAGATTGAAAAGATATGTGTATATAATTATATCGACTGTAAGATTTGAGTATTAAATAATACGTTTGAATCTTAAATGTAAATAGTAAATATATGCAGATTCGGTATTGATTTTTTAAACATAATTTTAATCGAAATTTTAGTGTTAATTGCTGGATTAGATCGTATTATTTGTTGTTTTTTGAAAGAATAAAGCTAAATTATTTGAGAATATAATCATATCTTGTTGAATTAATAAATACATAATACTTTAAGAAGAAAATGATGAATCGAAATAGATGTAATGATAATACTCTAAGAAATAGAAAAATAATAGATGGGCAAATATAAGAATAAAAAAATGTTTATTATCTCAGAATAACTATAAACAAATAATGATCGGCAAATATCTGAATTAAAATAATATGAACTTATACGATATATATTCAAATTAATCTGTATATTAATAAACTATTCTCAATTCTTTCAAGATTTCGAGAAACTTAATTAATAATAAATTAATTTTATCATAATGATCAAAATAAATAGATAACTCTGAGTCAAAAGGATCTGGAATTGATATAGATGGATCCAAATCGGTTAATAATATTGCTTTATCTCTGTAAATTTTAGGTAATACTCTTAAATGGCTTTTTTCCATAGCAATAATCAGATCGGCTTCTTCCAGAAGATGAATGTTCTCTTTATTTTTTAGATAAGTGGGCTTAAATGAGTCAATTAATTCGCTGGGAAAGTTGTGTTTAAGGAGAACCTGACGGGTCTTAGTATCAATAGACGAATTTCTGTATAATAATGCACCTGATTTTATCTTAAATCTATGGATCGAATTCGGATAGTCTTGAAGAAATCGCTTAAAAAGAAATTCAGCCATTACAGAACGTATAATATTACCTGAGCAGACAAATAATAGAAAAATATTATCTTTATTTTTCAACTTTTCCAATTTTTCAAATATTTGTTCCATCTCAATCAATCTGATTAAATAAGTTATTTTTATTATTTAACGAAAAAAGGATAAGAAATCAAATTAAATTATTTGGAAGTAATATTGTATAAAAAGTGAATAAAATAACCTAAAAATCTATCGTTAATTATTAAATATAATATTCTTGATCATCCTAAATTAAATTTTATTATTAAATTTTATTATTATTTTCAATCATCGAAAAAGTTGGACTGTAATAATGGATGAAAATATGAAAATATGAAAATGTGAAAATATGAAAATCTGAAAATATTGTTATATTTTAATAAAATAATATAGTAATATAACGATACACTAATTCGATATTATTCATAATTTAGAATTAGAAATTGGAGTTATTTTCATTAATTATTATAATTATTGATTATTAATTCTTAATAGATGGCATATTAGATTAATAAAAATAGATTAAATTTATTATACTAAATATTTAACCATATTAAACAATGGTTTGAAAATTTTTTGAATATTTAATGTTAAGATAAATTATTTAGGATATGAAATGAATCTTTTTAATCGTGGGGTATAAATATTATTAAAAATACAATGAGATTAGATATTATTGCGATTTTAAAAAAGGTAATTCTTACGATAAATATTTAAACCTTTTATTTTTAATAATAAATTAAGAAAATACACCAATTGGGTGGAGTAATGAAAGTATATGAGATAGGATTATTAAGAAATGAGGAACTACTGTTAGAAAGAAGGTATTATAAAAAAATTCTAAAAAATGTGGATGAATGTGATATAGATAACGAGCGAGAAATTCTATTTAGAATAATTAAAGAAAATGCTGAGTATAAGAATGATTTAAAATCATTCGAGATTTTAAGATATCATGTTTCATCACTCGCTAAAAAGAATGGGGAAAAAAGTAGATTCATCTCATATTTAATATCCGATAAAAAAATAGATTTAGGACAAAAAAAATCTCTTTTAAAAAAAGTACTAGATGAGTTTTTTAATTATTATCCTCCACCAAAATGCTATAATGTACATACCTCTGTCTTTAATGGATTCACAGAAAAAATTGAAAAAATAGTTGAAGATTTCATTTTAGAACCTTCAGAAAGATTAACGAAAGTATTCAAATCGGATTAAATATTAACGGAATGGATCAAGACAAAATATTTTTCTTAAAAGTATCTTTTTTAACTTTAATGCGCAAAATTTAATTCAAAAATTCAGGGA
>CAZYEE010000232.1:0-6173 GCA_964646355.1 uncultured archaeon
AAAATAAGGTATATTTTGCGTTTACACTTGTTGATAAAATAGGGACTTTTGGAAAAGGCGGGCTTGGAGCAATAATGGGCTCTAAAAATCTTAAAGCAATAGCTATTAAAGGTGATAAAGGTATATCGCCAATAGATTATGATGAATATAAAAAATTATCAGCAAAATTATTGAAAGGTGTTTTATCCTATCCTCTTAGAGCAAGATGGACTGAGCAAGGAACATTATATTCATGGGGTTCATTCCCAGATATAATCACACTTCCTATAAATAATTGGAGAGATTTATACCCGATGGGGAAGGCAGCGAGATTATATGGTGTTAAAAAATATAAAAAAGTAAAGAAAAATCCGTTAGCATGCCCTGCATGTCCTATCGGTTGCAAATCCACATTAATGATTAAAGAGGGAGAATACGCAGATCTAATTACCAGTACGAGTTCATATGCGACCGCTGCATTAGTAAGCACCCGGTTGGACTTACGAGATCATAATAAGGGAGTTTATTGCGTACATATTTTAGATGATTATGGTATGGATGCGCTTGCTACAGTTGGTTTGGTTGATTTTGCAGCTGATTTATACGAAAAAGGTATAATTAACGATGATGATACTGGGGGTATAGTAATAAATAGAGAATTTGAGACCTTTTTGGAACTTATTGAAAAAATAAAAGATAGAGAAGGATTTGGAAATGTAATGGCAGATGGCTGGATAGGAATGACTGAAAAAATTGGGAGAAATAGTATAAAGTATGCGATTCAAATAAAAGGTGGAGAAATCATTTTTGACCCAAGATTTGTATTTGGAACAGAAGCATTCGAGCAGATCGTAAACCCGCGTAGCGGAGCCCATGTTGTTCCTGCTTTATCACCCACTATAGTTCCTAATAGGTCTCCAGAAAAATTACAAAATCATTTAAAAAGAATTGGGCTCAGCGATTCCATAATTAAAAAAATCTTCGATCCTGAATTCAACGTTGCTAAATATACCAGATATATTGAAGATTGGTATGCAATAATGAGTGCTCTTGGAATATGTTTTAGACATCCAATTGCTATGCATTATAATATTCAAAAAGTTTTGGAAGTATATAATGCATTAACGGGATTAAATTTTGATGTCGAATATTTATTAAAAGCGGGTGAACGTATAACAAACTTTCAAAAGATGTTAAGCGTACGTGAAGGATTTACGAGAAAAGATGATAAGATGCCAGATCGAATATATGAAGAGCCCTTAGGTTCTAAACCATCAATTCCGTTAATGGACTATTATAAAACTAAAAAATTAACAAAACAAGATGTTGAAAAATTGATCGATGATTATTATCAGGAACGGGGCTGGGATATTAAGACAGGAATTCCATCTGACGAAAAATTAAAAGAATTGAATATCGCTAAATATTTTGTTTAGTTATTTTATGAAAGATATTAATTTGCTATAATAAAACTGAAGATGAATTATTATGAGTGAAAATGCATATGATAAATTAATTAAAAAACTAGAATCAATGCCTATTGGTATTGGAAAAATTGACGGGAAAACTCCAGAATCTTTTATAAAACTGTTAAAAATGTTATATACTCCAGAAGAGGCTGAAATTATTTCAAATTTAGAGTTCTTTTTAGAGCCAGTTCATAAGATTGCTAAAAAATTGGCTAAGAATAAGGAAGAGACATTAGAGATTCTAAATAATTTAGCCGATAAAGGATTGATATTTAGATATAGAAAAAAGGATAAAGTAAAATTTTCATTATTCAATGCAGCTAATATTTTCGATTATCCATTTTTAAGAAACGAGCCAATTGAAAAAATGAAAACAATGGCAGAATTTGCTATGGACTGGTTTAATAACAGTCTAATAAACGAGGCATTTGGAGCTGAAAAAACTGGAATATATAGAGTGCTTCCTGTTGAAGAAAAAATAGAGCCCACAATGGAAGTTATGTCCTATGAAACAGTCTCTGGACTAATTGATTCTATGTCCAATTTAACAATAATTCCATGTGTTTGTAGAAGAAGAATGGAACTTATCGATAAAAAACCATGTGACTATCCAACTGAAAAAAGCTGTCTTACATTTGGTAGCACTGGTAAATTTTTTCAAGAGATGAATTATGGAAAAAGTATTACAAAAGAAGAAGCAAAAAAATTATTCAAAGAATATCAAGAAAATGGATTAGTATTGATGACAACAAACTCACAGGAAAAAATTCTCGTAATTTGTGCATGTTGTAAATGCTGTTGTGTAGGTTTGAGAGGATTACTTGAATTCAAGAAGCCAGCTGCAGTTGTTGGTGCCAATTTCCAAGTAGAAGTTAATAAAGAACTATGCACTGGCTGTGGAAATTGTGTTGAAAGATGCGTTTTTGGTGCAAATCAACTTATTTTCGATGAAAATTTACAGAAGAAAATAAGTGTAGTGGACCTAGACAAATGCCTCGGTTGCGGACTCTGCACTATAAAATGTGAAGGATCAGCTAGAAAATTAATAAAAGTACAAAAATATGATATTCCTAAAAATTTTATGGAATTGGGAATGCGAATGGCTGAGGAAAAGCGCGGAAAATCGTTATAATATTTTTTTAATATATCCACCATATTTTTTATATTTTTTAGATAGGTAGGCTTAGTCTTTGGAAAATTTTTTAAGTGTTTTTACCCATTATTTTAAGAATTTCTTTGATCTCATTCCTAACATTTAGTAATTCATGTTCTCTATTTAATTTATGAAATATAGCCTCTAATTTTCTTAATATTTCAAACTTCTCTTTCAACATTTGATTTAATTGAAATTTGGATTTTAAAATATTATAAGCATCTTGATATTTTTCAATTGTTTTATCAAATAATTCCATTCTATAAAGAATATCACCAATTGATATCAAACATTCATATATTCTTATATATTCATTATTCTGCTTTAAAATTTTTAATGCTTCATTATATAGATTATAAGCAGATAATAATTGGTTTAAAGAGGAATATATGTTAGCAAGTTCAATGAGAATGCTGACTTCAATTTTCCTAATATTAAAATTTCTGGAAAGATTAAGAGCTTCTTTATAATATTGAATTGCATCCATATCAAACCCCATTAAGAGAGAAACATTTCCAGCCTTTATTAAACTATAGATTTCATCATAATGTTTATTGATTTCACCATATTTTTTACTAGCTGAATGATAATATTGTCTGGAATTTTCTAAATCACCTAATATATAATCAATGTCCCCCAGCCGCATTAGACATTTGGCTTGTCCCTTTAGATCTTCTTGTTTCTTAAATTTATCTAATGCTAATAATAATTTTTGTTTTGCTTCAGGTGAATTATTGTTTTTCAACAAATTTATTGCGTTTTTATAAATTTCTTCCGCACTTAACTGATAATTAATTTCAATATTAGGGAAGAATGTTTCAAAACTTATTGGTTGAATACTGGGCTCTTCCACAATTTCATCTGATGGCAAATTATATTCTACTTGATACTGTGGATAATAATCATCTTCCATCTCGAATTCTGGAACTTCTGGTCTAGAAACTTCAGTTTCGGATGAGTCTGGCACTGGTTTTTTATTTGGAATACTTTTCCCAATTGCCAAGCCAATAATTACAATAACAAGAATAATTACAATTGGAGGCATAATAAATCCTAAAATATTTAAAAAGTTATTTAATGGATTGCTAGTAGAATCTAGTGGGTCTGTTCCTGCTGTTATTTCCTGACCATCTGGATAGCCATCCCCATCAGTATCATAATTTAAGGGATCAGTATTATATTTATAGATCTCTTCTCCATCTTTCAATCCATCATTATCCGAATCTGGGTTTCTAGGATCAAGTGCGTTTATTATTTCGAATAAATCATTTACAGAATCTTTATCATAATCATACGAATTATTAAAATTATCAATTGTTATCAATTTGTTTCCTTGAATTTCCGCAAATATTCCAAAGTTATCATAAGCATCTAAATTATCAATCGTAGTAAAATTCTCATAATATCCAAATCCAGTCCTCGTTGGTGCATTTTTACTTATATCTTCAATTCGGTAGATTACGTCCGTAGAATTTATACATGCCATTACAAGAAAAATTTTTGTTATCAAGCCATTTCCATATAGATTAAACGAAAAATTCAATACATTCCCAAATTTTTCATATGACCCCAAACTTATGGCAGGTTGTGGAACTCCTTGTCCTGGTATTCCATCATATTCTTGTGGGTGTTGTGTATATCCTAATTCATCAGATTTTGAAACTGTATTTGAATAACAGTAATCATAACGTTCCTCCATCGAGATAATGCCATCTCCATTTATATCATAAGCTGATTCTAATGAGTTTAAAAAATAATAAGTAAAACATCCGTGCTGTAGAGTAGAGTCTTCTATACTATATTCAGAACCAGTACAAGCGGAAATTATGAAGCGGTTTGATAACTGATTCTCTAATATCATTCCTCCACTAAAACAAGAATCAAAAATTAAATAAATTTCTGAACAATTTATTGAATTCAACTTGGTATCTAAAAAATAATCATAGTATCTTAAACTTGAATTGTCAATCGCATCATACGGATATATATAATGTGTTCCATTGTACATTTCAACTTCATAATAATCGATTTGAAATCCCCAATCAGTAATACTTTCATCAGAGTATAAATTGATCCAGATTTTTTTATCTTCAAGCACAGGCACCCATCCGGACCATAAGCCAAAAGGATATTGACCAGTATAAGAATAGTAATAATAGCCATCTGGTAGATCTGAATCTCCTACAAATACATAATCATAACCATCTTCAGTCTCCAACCTACTAAAATGAACTCTCATCTTCTTAGCATCATCTCCACCATATATACTCCAATAATTGTCATAATAATTTGGATAATTATGTGGTGATGAAATGGAGGTCGAATACGAGAAAATATCAGTAGTAGCACCCCCATGTCCTGAATAATAAAAAATAAATAAATCATTGGAATCAATTCGTGTAGAAATATTATCAAATGCTAAATTTATTGCTTCTTTTGTAGCTTTTGAATCGCAAAGATATATGATATTTGATAATTCAAAATTATAATCATCTATTAACATATGATAAACGCCAAGAGCATCATCATCACAAAAAGATAAATCATAACTACTTCCCGGATAATCTGAAATTCCAATAATTATTGCATACCCTGTTTTTGAATCAAAAGATTCTGAAATTAATTCGATGTTATTATCTGAATTATTCCTAATTTCTTTAAAAAAAGTTGTACCCCCATTAAAATAATTAAATTTTAAAGCTAAAAAGGAATTCATTATCAAAATCATGAACACAATAATTGAATTGATTCTTAATTTCAAGAGTTCTCCTCCATTTTTAAAGAATCTATTTATTTAAAGTCATAAGTATTTAAAATTATTTAAATGTTATGATTTCGTCAAAGGATTTTAATTATTTATTAAAAAGATTGTAATTTTAAATATCTTATAATTAAAACTAGACTGTATTTAATATATATTTCTTGAATTTCATATATTTTAAATCCTCATTAGGCCCAATTTAGACATAGACTCCTACAATTTTACGAACAAATATATGGTCGCAAATACCACCGCTACCATTAATATAAGCCCCATTATTATCAAAATAATCCAGACTAGTGAGTAACTGGGCTTTTCTACTATAGAGCTATTCTGTTTTAGGGCTATTCTGTATTATTTATGCATTGAATGAGCCTATCTTTAATATTTCGGATATAAGTCCGAGTCCCTCCTCAACTTCAAAGTATAATATTTATTTAAAAAGGAGAAAAAATTGATAATCAAATTAATTTTCTAAATTAACTCTGATAAAATTTTCCTATTAACCGAAATATAAGAAATGAGTACTAACATTATCAAAACATATATTGTTGAAAAAATTTAAGTGGAGTAAAATATCTTAACAATATTTAAATAATTTCAATTATAAAACATATTATTGAAATTTATTATTCCTTGTTAGTATAAATAAATTATAGCGTTAAAAAAATGAATAATAAAATATTAAATAATTTTTCTCTACAATACCTCGAAAATTTGCTTGGTAGGCGTATTCCTGGGGTAGATAAAATAGAGTGGAACACTTTTGGAGTATTAATTAAAGAGGGAAAAATAATTGGACTTGGTCTTT
>CAZYEE010000233.1:0-6169 GCA_964646355.1 uncultured archaeon
TGGTATTTATCTCTTCCGAAAACAATATCATAATCCAAATCTTTTATATTTTTAATCGAGTCTACTGCGACCGTGATTTTATTATTTTTAGCAAGTTGTAGCAAATTAATTATTTTTTCTTCTGAAACTATTTCATTAGCAATTAGTATATCATTAAATCCATATTTCACAAATACTTCAGCTTCCGAAACTTTAGCTACAGTGATTCCAATTGCTCCCGCTTCCAGCTGCATTTTCCCGATTATCGGGCATTTATGAGTTTTAACATGTGGTCGAAGTTTGATATTATTGTCTTTGGCAAAGTTTGCCATATATTTTATATTTTTTTCAAGTTTTTTCTTATCTAAAACTAATGCAGGAGTAGTTATTTTAGATTTAAGTTCATCATTCACTTAAAATCGCCTATAATATTGTTTATGATATGATAAATTGATTGATAATTTAGATATATTATTATTTTTTAAATGAGTTTTTTAAGTATTGTATATCAATCTATAAATTAATGCATTTTTAGTTAATAAAATGAGAATTTATTAAAAACCAGAAAATATCCATTAAGAGTCGAAAAAGTTTATAATAAAGAGAATAGGTTGGATGTTATGAAGGTCCCGGAATATTTAAACCAGTATAAATCCAAAATAAACGATGCGATCAAATTAATTTTTGAAAGTAAATTAAAGAAGGTTAATAATAATTTCTTAAAGGATTATTATTCAGAACTATTGTCCTATTTTTTATCTGGAGGAAAAAGATTAAGGCCTTTAATTTGTATAGCAAGTTATAACGCATTTAAAAAAAGTCGAGAGGACAAAATAATTTATCCAAGCGTGGGTGTTGAATTCTTACATAATGCTTCATTAATTCATGATGATATCATTGATAGAGATGATTTTAGGAGAGGAAATCCCGCATTTCATTATCGATTCAGATTATATTATGAAAAGCAAGGATATAAAGTGATAGACAAGTTTCATTATGGTACATCAATGGGAATAATAGGAGGAGATGCTGCTTATTTTTTTGGACTTGAGGCTTTTTATAACAATGAATTTGATGAAATTAAAAATTTGAAAGCGATTGAATATTACAAACAAGCATTTCGAGAATTATGTGATGGAATTTTAATAGAACTTGCAATGGTGGAGGATAATAATTTGGGAATTGATGATTATATTGAAATGATTTCATTAAAGACGGGTGCATTGATTCAGAAATCAATGATGATAGGAGCAATGTATGCAGATGCTCATGATGAATATATAAATTATTTAAGCAATTATGGTGTTAATTTGGGTATTGTATTTCAAATAACTGATGATATATTAGGAACTTTTGGTGATGAAAAAATTACTGGAAAACCTACAGATGGTGATATTAGAGAAGGGAAAAAGACATGTTTATTAATTGATGCATTAAAAAAATTAAACGAATCGAAAAAGAGTAGATTACTAAAATTAGTAGGTAATGATAATATAACCAAAGAAGAAGTAGAAGAGGTAAGAGAATTATTTAAAGAAGCTGATGTGGTTAACTCGTGTAGAGATTTGGCTAATAAATTCAAAAATAAGGCAAGAATCCAATTGGAAAAATTAAGCCCGATTATAAATACATCTGAATATGAATTCTATGAAAATCTTTTAAAATATGTATCAGAGAGAGAATTTTAAAAAGAAATTTGATTCAGCCAATAATATAAATTCCCTAAATAAATTAATTTTTTACGATCTCCTTTTATTTTTGTTATGGAATTAGAATTAATGAGCCATAGTGCAGCTCTTATTTCATTTTTTAGGGTTTTAATTTCTCTAATTGTATTTTCAATTGAGTTTTGTTTATAATCTTTCCATGCAGCTGTTAAGAAGTTATATGCAATTCCTCCAATATCAGCCCCTAAGAGTATGGCTTTGACAATATCGATTCCCGATCTAAGTCCACCTGTTGCAATTATAGGTTTGGAAGATACACTACGAACATATAGGACGCTGACAGGTGTAGGTATTCCCCAATTGTTAAAAACTTCCGCTGGATTCCGACTAAAATCTTTAATTTCAGAGTTATTCCTTTTTGATTCGATTAATGGAAAACTTGTACCTCCATAACCTCCAATATCAAATCCATCAAATCCAATACCATCTAGATATTTTGCAATTTCGGAATTGAAACCAGTTCCAGTTTCCTTTGCAATTATAGGAATTTTAAAATGTTTCCTCAGTGATAAAAAATTTTTTTCAAATAATTTGAAAGATGTATTTCCCTTGTTTTGAATAAGTTCATGTAAAGCATTAAAATGAATTGCCATAACATCAGCATCTATCATATCAATACATCGTTCAAAATCTGTTTCGTTAAAATTTTTATCGCTAATCTGACCTATTCCAATATTCCCGATAATCGGTATTTCTGGTGCTTCTTGACGAACAATTTCAAAAGTATCAGAAAGATTAGGATTTTCTAATGCAACTCTCTGACTGCCAACCCCCATAATAATATTTTCTTTATCGGCAGCTTTGGCTAAGATTTTGTTAATATTTTTTGCAATTGAATGTCCTCCCGTCATTCCAGCAATACATATGGGAGCGGAAACTTTTTTCCCAAAAAATTCGATAGATAGATCAATTTCGTTAAGCTCATAAGTAGGAAGTGAGTGATGAATTATCCTAATATATTTAAAATAATTTTCTGGATGTTGTACATCATATTCTATTGGAATTTTTAAATGATCAAATTTTCTATTAATAATTTCATCATCCACCAATTAAAACGCCCTTAGTCAGTAATTAGATGATTTATTTTGTCATGATTAGTAATTGAATTATTTTACTCATCATAATTAATAATTATATCATTTTATCAAATGTAATTAATAATTAGATTATTTTAATTAATGCAATCAATAACTAAACTATTTTGTTAATTATAATTAAAATCGTTCTTTAATCTTGATTTTCATTAAATAATTTGAAACTAATTACAAATTTTCATTAGGTTTTCTATTATTTTAATATTTAATAAATATATGTAGATGTAATTTCTTTATCTTTTAATGCATTATATACATATTCTGGTTTTAGACCATTAATAATTTGTACCGGAATTTTTAAGCTCACAATTTGACGAATTTTATTAAGTTTAAATTTAATTCCACCAGTAACATCAATTTTTTTATCCAAATTTGCCAGTTTTATATTATTTAGATCGGTAAAATTGATATTTTTTAATAAAGATTTAATACCTTTATCATTTTGTATATAAATTCCATCAGTTTCAATGGCAAATATTACTTTAGTTATTCTATAATTTTTGATGTGTTTACACAATTCCACTATAATTTCGTCCCCAGATATAATTGAAAATGATTTTTTAGATGAGAAAATTATATCACCGTATAAAATAGGCATAATATTTAAATTTAAAATAGTTTCCAATAAATTTATTGAGTTAAAAATAATTTCATTGCCAATTTTGAAGAATAAACTGGATGGTTGTAATGATATTACAGGAATATTTCGATCAATAAATTGTTTGATAATATAATTATTAAACTCGACCATTGCGTTATGAGTTTTAACAAGTCCAAGAATCTGATCTTTTATTTCAGAATTGGGACCTTCTATTATATTATATTGTTTAGCTAATGGATGTCCGAATGAACCTCCTCCATGTATTAATATTAATTTTTCTTTACTTTTTATGATCTGTTCAATAACATTATTTATAACATCTTTTCTTAAAGAAAACGGTTTGTTTTTATCGGTTAATAAACTTCCTCCCAATTTTAAAATTTTAATTTTCTTATTCATGTTCAACCCAAGCACCTCTATTTTCGATATCCAAAATAAAATTCTGAAAACCATTATCGGATAATACTTTTGCGATATTGAGGACATCCTTACCTAAAGAAACAACACACCCACCTAGACCAGCTCCAGTTAATTTAGAACCAAATGCTCCATTATTAAGGGCAATTTGATTAATTACTGAAATGACGCTGTTTGATACACCTAAGGCTGCAAGTAATCCTTGGTTTATATTCATTAATTCCCCTAATTTTTCCAATTCATTATTTTGTATAACATTTTTTGCTCTTTCAACTAAAAAACCAATATCTGATAATATTCGATCTATTAATTCCAAGTTATTTTCTCTTAATTTCCTTATTTTATTGATCGCATCAGAAGTTCTATGATGAATTCCTGTATATGTAATTAATAACTTTAAGTCAGAAGGAATTCTAAGCATCTCAAATTTTTTATTCTTAAAATATATAATATTTCCAAAAGTACATGTAGTATTATCAATACCAGACGGCGTGCCATGCACCATTTTTTCCATTTCATAAGCAATATCTGAAATTTTCGTTTTATCCAAACTCAATCCATAAAATTCATTAAAAGCAGAAGCAAATGCTACTGCTATTGATGCTGATGACCCAAGTCCTGAACCAGATAGTAAAGAGGAAGATATCCCAATAGAAATATCCTTTATCTGTTCATCAACTAAATCTGAAAAAATCTGTAAACCTCTTGCTAACTGAGGAAATTGTTTTTTTAATAAACTTATTAAATTATCAATATTATTTGACTCAAATTTTTTTTTAAAATCAATTAAATTAAGCTCAATTCTATTTGAATCAACTTTACTAATTCTACATTGCGAGTATAACGAAATCCCCACTGCGATAGCTGGATATCCATATACGACCGCATGCTCTCCTAATAAAATACATTTTCCAGGAGCATAAGCAATAACTCTTCTGTTAAAAATTTTCACCTTCTTTTAATTTATTTATAATAAAATCGCTCCAAATTATTGAATACTTTTGGGATTTTTTCATAAATTTCCCTGCATTACTTCAAATTAATCAAATAATCATTAAAAATTAATATTTATGAGTTTTTATAAATTCCTATGCCTTCATTAATATATATTCTTTTCTTTTAATTTTTCCCACTCTTTTCTCATCTCCTTTCTATTAAATTTAATACAAGCCCCATCCACCCTTCTATCATATCTTTCCCTAATTTCACCCTTTTTTGTCATATACAATTTATGGATATTATGTAAATTATTACTGAATTAAATTGATAATAATCGAATTAATTTAGCATTTATTTAGTTAATATTATTAATATCTGGTTATCTTTTTCTAATTATGATTTTAGATATATTCCCATTTATAATTTCTTAATTTTTTTCATTTATTAAGAATAAAATTTAAAATTTTATAATATTAACATTAACAGAAATCTACCCAATACTTTTTATTTCTCAATTAGATCAAAAACATTCTATTATTAAGAAATATAAAATATAAATTTATTATAGATATTCCACTATAAATAAAAATCTATTAAATTCTAATATTGAATTTCCCTTGTTATCCATTCATTATTTAAGCAAGTTTTGCATATCTCAGTAAATCCAAAAGGAAAAATAATAGTAATAGCTTTTATAAAGTGTGAGATTTCATCTAAATCATTATAACAAACATTTATTATAGGTATAATTTATGGGAAATACAATATATACAATAAGTCTATTATAATTACAGATGCAATATTCATTTCATTTTCTTCAAATAAACTTATAAGAGCAATATTTAATCCCATTCTTAAAAAGCTATGACCTAATCCAAAAAAGAAGCCTCAATAATTTTTAAGTGCAAAATTATTGTAATTCGTGATTTTAAAAATATATATAAACACATTATAATTTAAACAGCAATGGAATTTGAAATTACTCATTTTTTTTAAAAACATGATGAAAATATAATGTATAAAAAAATACGATTATTATTAGATAAAATAATATTGCAAGATAAAATGGGACCATATATGAACTAAATAAAAAATCTATGATGCTATTCAGATTAAATTCAAGGTTTGAGGGAGGATATCTCTCCATTACCCAAAAAATTGGAGTCGTATAAATAGTATTAATGAACACAAAAAATCTTAATAAAATATCTAATTTTTCCTTAAATTTAATATTAATCAAATTTTTGAAAATATAAATGATATTTAAAATTAAACAAATAGGTAGTTGAGATATAATTAAATTGTATACTAAAAAAATAATAAGGATAGAATAAAACTCATTTAAATTATAGGAATAAAAATCCCAAGTGCAAACATAATCAAATATGAAATATATCCCATATTGTAAACTA
>CAZYEE010000234.1:0-6139 GCA_964646355.1 uncultured archaeon
ACATCTTGCCAGAACTGTATAAAGGCTTCCCGTAGAGTCCTCGGCACCTTATCTTGACGCGAATTTTGCATAACATTTCCATCAAACGGTATCATTCCTAATACGTCTGGTGCAAGACCGGCTTTCTCAGGAATAACCTTGGTATGATTATAAATTATGCCTTCAGTTTCATTCGCTGAAGTTATGCACAAATCTAAAATTTCAATTGCATCAGACATTGGAACGTCCTCTCTCGTTATTATTGATTCTATGTAAGGGCTTATAATATCAGAGTTGCGGTCTATACCTGAGAATTCAGCTGGTTTTAAACAATTTGGTAGTAAATCTATGTTTATTTCTCCATCTTTTACCGCATTTTCAATTATAGCGTGTAATTTAGTATTTGCGAATAAAGATGTTGGTAATAGTATAACATTCAAGCCATTTTTAAATAGCTGATTCTCCCCATTTACTTTTAGAATTATGAGGTTCATTCTTTCAATTGAAGGATAATGCCCATTATAAAAACTTCCATTTTGATATACCGCAATTACGTTAATTCTTTGCAGTCCGATTGTTGATACTCTGAAGGATACCCAGTTATTTACTCCGCCAGTTTTATAATATTTATAATTATAATTTCCGTTATCGTCTATTACTTTATGATATATATCTGTATCCAGTAATTTTATTCCAATAGCCAAGAATGGATTTGTGATTTTCCACAATTCTACATTTATTTTAACATGAGTGAGAGTGTCTGGTATATCAATATAATATTTCAAGTAATTACCTGATTTATCTTTAAATTCTGAAGTTGTATAGACCGACCATTGAGTATACCAATATGGATAGATAATCCAAGCAATTCTTGTTCTTTTATCCTTATTTGCGAATTTATATAAGGTTGCTATTTTTTGTTCATTCTCATTTACTTCGAATACTGCACATAATACAGGAGATGCCCAGTATGCTTGTTCGTGATGTGCCTCATAAGCTGTAATTTGTACTATTAGGTTATGTAATGGGTCTTTATCTACATTATCATTTGCGTGATCTCCGTCTGTATCTGGGGATACCGGGCTGGTACCAAGGAAATGTACCTCATAGTAATCGGAAATTGTATCACCGTCTGTATCTGCAAGGGCTGGACTTGTTATCCATCCATCAGTTCCAGGTATCATTTCCTCTCCGTCAAATATTCCATCGTTATCGTTATCTGGGTCTAATGGGTTTAATATGATTGAAGCTTCTATTTTGAATTCTTCAAGTATACAATTTTCTGTAGCGCGTACTTCTAATTTCCATTCTCCTTTATAATTCCAATTATTTCTTTCCATTATTTTTGTTATATCTGTGATATTGCTAAAGTATCTAACATTATTAGAGGAATTTGTATAAAGTAAGTGTCCGTTAACATAAACTTTTATTGTTAAATCAGTGGGATTTGAATTTTCTGTTGACCCATCATTTTTTTCTATAGGTTCTCCTTGTGAGATTGTAACAGTGACTGTAGCATTAGTGATCCTTGAGCCTATAGCGGTATTGAAACTAAAAATATTCCATTTATCTTTCATTATCTTTTTACGCAATCCATTCTCGTATATTTTTTTAGTTGTGTAGCTCTCTGCAGAATCTATCAAGCCATCACCATCTGTATCATTATTCATTGCATCTGTTATAAAACCGTCTTTACCTGGATATCGTTCTTCCCAGTCATCCAATCCGTCGTTATCACTATCTCTTGCTGTTTTATTTGAGTAAGTTTCTATTATGGTACCATTTTTAAGAATTACTTTATAATACCTATCCTCTAGGTAATCAGAGATTTTGTCCATATCGGAATCAACTCTTGAGCCAGAAGTTTGTTCTACCCACTCTTCATAATCAGTTTTTCCATCTCCATCGGTATCTTTGACTCTTGGATCAGTATTAAATTTATATTCTTCATAATCTGTTAAGTTATCTCCATCTGTATCAGCAAGTAAAGGATTAGAGGATACCGGTCTTTGTTCTTCTATTTCAGTATCATAAGTTATATTAATGATCCAGCCGTAGACTTCAAATCCGTCTGTTAAATTATCATTATCTGTATCATTATTTAGTGGGTTTGTGCCCAGATAAATTTCGCCCAGCATTAATACGTCTCCTGTGATGTTTTTGATTTGGCGGCATCCGTCTGGCAGGCCATCAAGATCGGTATCCCACGTAAGTGGGTCTGTTCCATATTTATATATTTCATACCAATCGGTTAGCCAGTCATTATCTGTATCGGCGTCTTCGGGTGATGCGCCTAAAATCGTTTCATATTCATCTGTTAATCCATCACCATCTGCATCAAATGTAATTGATAATTGAAAATGTTTTGAGAAACTTTCTACAGTATCATCTTGCACAGACACCGTGCAATCATATACCTTTGTCCCTTCGGGAATCCAATTCACTGATGAGTATGTACCTTCACCATCATCAAGTTTTGTATTATCTATAGACCAGCTGTATGTGAGATCATTTAAATCCAAAAATGAATCGAATGCATATGCTTCCATTAATACTTCATTTACTTTTCCGTAGTAGATTTTACTGGCAGGGATTATGACAGGAGGCATATTTAATATCTTTAAGGAAATATTCAATTCTGAGCTTAAACCTTCTGGGTCTGAAACTCTTAAAATACAGTTATAATCTCCGTTATCAAGCCATAGTGAAGGTTTTTTATTGGTAAAATATATACCATCAAATTCCCAATGATAATCTAAATATAGTTCATCATAAATACTATCAGAGATTTTTATATCTAAATATACTACTGTACCTTCTATTGCTTCAAATCCATCTGGACCCGCTATTGAGGGTGGAGTATTTAATACCTCTAATTTTCTAAAATAAGTTTTTATTCTACCATTATCATCCGAAACATGGACTTTTATTGTATAATTTCCATGAATATTCCAGCTATGCTTTATTTTCTTGCCTGTTAAAATTGAGTCATCTCCAAGTTCCCACCAAATTTTTAAATTATATATATCAGAGGGTGTATCGTAGGTCCAAACTTCTAGTTCAATCTCTTGATCTTCAGTAATATTTTTCGGACTATAAAATTCGACTATCGGGAGATAATCGATTACTTCCAGATAATAACCCCATTTGGTTATATAAATACCGTCTGAAACTGATACTTCTACAAGATATTTACCTGTATTAGTAAAATTCCGTTCTAAATAATTTTGATTACTTGTATATCCATCTCCAAACCTCCAATTAAATGTAAGATTCGAGCTTTTATCTGTATAATCATCTTGTGTTATAATATAGAATGTAGTTGGACTATCCTCCATTGTTTTAATTACCGGTAATTTCACTAACGGACCCATATCTACTATATGGACTTTCCCTTCCGATGAAGTAATATTTATAGTAATACTATCCATGCCGCCATCATCATCTATAACGCTTACTTCCAGCATATTTATTGCATCTAATACTGTAAGATTAAAATATGGATTGTTAAATAAGGGACAATTGAATAATTTTACAAATGATAGGTCTATTGGTCGAGCCATTACTGTAAATGGAGTATTACATTCGTAAATAATAGAGTTTGATATTGGTTTATTAATCAATAAATTTTGATAAAGGTCAATTGAAAAATAGAATAGGTGGTCCGTATCATCATACCAAGCTTTTAATACCAACCAGGTTCTATTATCAATTTCATAATATGTCTCATAATCTCTGCAATAGAATAACCATCTAAACAGCGACCAAAACTTTGAACTTAATGAATAAAATAGTCTTGTCCTTAATGTAGCATTTAACTTAAATTGATCGAACCCTGGATCGTATATAGTACCGTTAAATGTTATTGGAATATTGAAATAGTGGTTTGATGGGTCTATTGTCCAGCTATCCATATCAATCAACCAGCATAATTTTTTACAGCATTGAGACCCATCTGCCATAAAAACGTGATACATTCGATATTTAGAGCCATCTGTAAAATCTAGGATTAGTTCTGCGAAATTTACTCCGTGAGGTACTGTATCTTCCGTATAATTTATTTCTATTATATAATTATTTGACAAATCGAATATAACCGGGACCGGAACTGATTCTGCAATCTCACAGTAATCCGTGACCTCTATTATTGTGGCAGAAATTGTTATGTTTTGATCTTCTTCTAACTGGATTACTTTTAATGTAAAAGAATTGTTAATAGAACCCCAGACTCTTAGTGTTAGTTCTGTTTCTACATAAGCTCCGAACATTGAAAGTCTGGGTTCTACATTTGAGACTATAATATTAACTTTATCCGAACTCATAGCGCCTTCTGGATCTGATACATTTACATAAATTGTTTCATTTATATCATCCACAGCTGTATATGTCGCATTCCAACCTTCAGCTCCAAAACTCCAGCTATATTTCAGTCTTTGGAGATCAGTATTTGTATCATTTGTTTCCGTATGAAATGTGTAAGACATACCTTCCTTTAAATATACCGTTTCCTCCGCAATTGAAACTTCAGGTATTTTATTTAATACTGTTATGTTTTTAGAGATTTTAGAAACTGCTCCATCATCATCAACTGTCCATAATGTTATACTATAATTACCTGAATTAGGATAGGAATGAGAACATACCAGCCCATAATCATAAGTTCCATCACCATAATCCCAGTAGTATTTTAGTTTATCCTTATCGTTAGGCGTGTCCCAACTTGAACAAGCATTAAAGGTTAATATTTCGTCTTCGAAAATTATTCCATCATCATCTTCAAGCTCAATTAAAAAATTGGCTTCAGGAGGAATATTTTTTATTTCTATAAATTCAGTATCAGTAAATATTGCATATTGATCGTCATAAATAATAAGTGTAATTGGAAATATACCCGAATTATTCCATATATACCATGTTTCACTCCCATTCAATGTAGTTTGTCCTCTGCCAGTATCTATTGTCCATTGATACTGTAATTTATCCATATCAAAATCGCTATCAATAACATTTATGGCTTTTATTGAAACATTTTCTGATTCATAAGCAAATTCTGGTAATTGTAATTCTGCAGATGGTCTCTCATTATTTATTTTTATTAAAATAGTTTTTGTTGTAGTTAATCCTTTCGGAGCAACCGCTGTAATTGAAACAAGATATTCTCCTTCAAACTGGAATGAGTGAGTAATATAAGCATCTGTCGAAATTTCAGGTTGAGAGCCATCATGTGGATTTAGAATAAAATACTCAACTGGACCACTTGTAGGTGATAAATAGATTGTAAAATTAATAGGTACATAAACATCAGCTTCGAGGGTATCTGCTTCTATATACAAAATTTCTGGGATTATATTAGAACTTGCTGCTGAGATAAAATCAGTATTTAACATTATTATGATAAACATTATAGAAATAAGCATAAGACTTTTTTTATTGGATGTTCTTCTATTATTAAATTGATGTATACCCATTTATCGATCTCTCCTTTATACTTAATTCTGCTATTAAAATAATTATTAAAAAAATAAAAATAGAAGAGATTAAGTAAATTTGACTTAATATATATGTAAAAAAAACAAAATACAATAAATAAAAGATAGAAAAATTTATAAAATTATTTAGTAATAAAAATAAATCTATTAAAATTAAATTAATAATAGTTTTTAAATTAAAAAATTTATCTATTAAATTGTAACTTATTAAATTATAAGTATTTGACCCCTTTAAACAAAATTTTAATCTTAAATTTAACATTTTTATAGAATGTATAGCTATTTTTTAATAATACTTGAATTTTCTCCCTTAATATATATTTAATATATATTTAGTGAAATAAAATTAATAAATTTCTAATATATAAATATTTCTATATTTATATCATTTATATTTAAATGAATTTTCTTAGATCACTTAATAATTCATAATTTCAACAGTTTTCTTATTAATACAAATTCTTGAATATAATAATTTTAGCAAAATTAAGATTTATTCAATGTTTTATTTATATAATTTTTAGACACTTATAACTTCTCAGATTCTTCTAATCCAACACAATCAGCGATATCTACTTTTAATTCAATAGGACTTATAACTATCAATTTATCATCAAATTCATAGATAATTTCATCAGAGTAATCTTGAGGTGTTATTGTTCTTTCATTTA
>CAZYEE010000235.1:0-6133 GCA_964646355.1 uncultured archaeon
CTTTATCTATTTCCAAGCGAGGTTGATCAATGCAAAGCGTTATCAGAAATGGATGCGTATGAATTATTGACAGACTACATGGGATTGGGCCAAGGCTTTCAATATACATATATTGAGAAAATTTTCGATTTAGAGCCAGGAAAGACACAGAGGGGCCCTGCATTAATATATACAACAGCATTTGATGAAATAATCCTCCAACAAAAAATAAAAATGATAGATAAGATTGCAAAAAAGTATAAAGCCATAAAATTTGAGGGTGATCCAGCCAGTCTTGGTTTTAGTGCACATGATAAGAATGAGATGCTTGGTGGTGGGGTCTGTAAGTTTCTTGGGGGAATGATGCATAAGACATGTTCGGTTCTGCCGCTTTTAAAATGTCCAGAAATGAATGAATGGAGTTATAAATTTTTTAGGCGTCCAAAAGTGCAAGAATTATTGGCGGATACAGAATTAGGAAATAAAGCGTGGAGCGTCCAATATCCTGGAGGATGTAAACATGGGTTTGTGCTTCATATGTCTCAATTTCATATAGATGCTACGACCAGAGATTTAAGGACGAAAGCGTACAAGTTATGGCATGAGATATTGGAGCATAAGATAGAGTTAAGCACTTGTCCATATTGGGTTGGAAAAGATGCATTTATGCCTCATTTAAATAAACAATTATCACCTCAATACTGGAATTTTCTCAAAGCATTAAAGAAAATGATAGATCCAAACAATATAATGAATCCAGGAGCATTAGGGCTGGGGCTTAATGATTAAAAATGATTTGGTGATGATATAATGAGCGATGAACATAAAGTAATGAAGTTAGAACTTTTTAAAAATGAGGTTTGGTATTGTGGATGTTGTAGCATGTGTAGAAGTACAGAAAGCAAGGATATTGCAGTGAAGCACTCATGGGTCGGGGTGTGTCCTATTTATGATGTCCTTAGATTCGACCATTATACGGCAAGAGGGAGAAATACGATTGCAAAATATTTGTTAGATGAAATTATTGTGTATAATGAAGAGTTAGCTGAAGATGTAATTTTTAGATGTCTTGGTTGTAAAGCTTGCGAGGAAGTATGTACTCCTACACTGCTTCCGAATATGAATCCTATTGAAAATATGAAAATTGTTCGTGCGATGCGTGAAGATTGCTGGAATTTAGGAATTGTGCCAAAGAAAATTAAAGAGGTTTGCAATAAAATTTTAGATGAGAATATTGGGAATCCATATGGTTTAGATCGGGATGATCGAGATGAATGGGCTAGCGGTTTGGGAATACCAAATGAAGGAGAGATTCTATATTTTGCAGGTTGTGCTGCCTCATATCAGAATCAAAATACACCTGAAGCGGTGATAAAAGTATTCGAGTCTGCTGGAATAAAAGTCGCATATCTAGGAAGAGATGAATTATGCTGCGGTCATCAATTGATCTGGAATGGTAATATTGAAGGTGCACGCGATAACGCTATCAAATTGATAGAATTGATTAAAAAATCAGGTGCTAAAAAAGTAGTATTCTCATGTGCAGGATGTTATAGCACTTTTAAAAATGATTATAGATCATTAGGAATAGAAGTTCCGTTTAAATTGGAACACATTTCAAAGACTTTCGCAAAATTATTTAAAAAATTGGAGATTAAAAATAAATTACACATAAAAGTAACATATCATGACCCGTGTCATTTAGGTAGACATTCATCAGAATATAAAAATCCCAGAAAAATTATTGAAAAATCGGGTGCGGAGTTAATAGAGATGGAACGCACGAAAAAATATTCTTGGTGCTGCGGTGCGGGTTCGGGTGGAACCTGTCTCATTAATTATCCGGAAATAAATAGAGAAATTCGTACAAGAAGAATTAAAGAAGCAGAATCAACAGGGGCTGAGATTTTAGTAACTGCATGTCCTATGTGCCTAAAGAACCTAAGAGATGCTGCAATTGATAATAATATTGATATGGAATTCTATGATATTCCCAATTTAGTAGCTGAATGTTTAGGTCTAAGATCAGATCAATATTCCTCATGGAAAGGCTGATTTTTATAGATCCAACAATTTGAATGAACTAGGCATTTGACTTATATTAGAAGATCAAAAGAAATTGTCGCTTGAAATTTTTTTTATTCATTATATTCTGGTTTTAAATAAGAATAAAAAAAAGAAAAATTTATCTAAACATATTTTATAATTTTTGTGTTTTTAATTAAAACTATATTGTTTTTTAATATTATATCTATTTTTTATTTGAAATAGTGCGATCATTGCAAGTAATCCAATTATTATTATGTACATTTCAAATCCAGGAATTCTAGATTCTGTTGTTGTTTGTCTAGGATAGCTATTTGGGTCTAATGGATCAGTACCCGCTAGTATCTCTTGTTTATCGCTAAATCCATCACCATCTGTATCAGCTTTTATTGGGCTTGTATTGTATGTATTTATTTCTTGATAATCAGTTAATCCATCATTATCTGTATCGTTGTTATTTGGACTTGTATTGTATGTACTTATCTCTTGGTAATCAGTTAGTCCGTCATTGTCTGTATCGTTATTATTTGGGCTTGTATTATATGTACTTATCTCCTGATAATCAGTTAATCCATCATTATCTGTATCGTTATTATTTGGATTTGTACCGTATGTAATTATCTCTTGATAATCTGTTAGTCCGTCATTGTCTGTGTCGTTATTATTTGGACTTGTATTATATGTAATTATCTCCTGATAATCTGTTAATCCATCATTGTCTGTATCGTTGTTATTTGGATTTGTATTGTATGTACTTATCTCTTGATAATCGGTTAGTCCGTCATTGTCTGTATCATTATTTAATGGATTTGTACCATATGAAGTTATCTCAAGACCATCTGAAAGTCCATCGCCATCAGTATCTGAATTTGTTGGATTTGTATTATAGCTAAGAACCTCATCGCCATCAGACAGACCATCATTATCCGTGTCGTTTGTGTCAGGCTTTGTACCATTTGTGTATTCATATAAATTTTTTAATCCATCTCCGTCGCTATCTAATAAAGCATCTCCTGAATTATTGGGATCTAAATTATAAGTGACTTCCCATGCATCTGGCATTCCATCGTAGTCTGTATCATTATTAGTTGCATTAAGACCATTACTAACTTCCCATCCATCATTTAGTCCATCATTATCGGTATCACTGTCTAATGGATCAGTATGATAGATATTTATTTCAGCATTATCATTTAATCCGTCATTATCAGTATCGTTATCATTAGGGTTTGTACCATTCTGATACTCGTATAAATTATTTAATCCGTCAGAATCAGGGTCATCAGCTGAATCATTAAAGTTTGGATCTAAATTATATGATACTTCCCAGCCATCTGGCATTCCATCACTATCGGTATCATTATTAGTAGCAGATGTCAAGAATATATTAATTTCATCATAATCAGTTAAGCCATCGTTATCTGTATCTTCATCATTTGGATCCGTTGAATAAATTAACACCTCATCTCCGTCATTTAATCCATCACCATCTGTATCCTCCTCTAAAGGACTCGTATTATATGTTGAAATCTCGGCACCATCATTTAACCCGTCGCCATCCGTATCAGAGTCAGTAGGTTCAGTGCCATATACATTTATTTCATCAGGATCGGTTAATCCATCATTATCGGTATCTGAATCATTTGGGTCTGTTTGGTAATCATTAACTTCCTCGCCATCAATCAGGCTATCGCCATCAGTATCATCATTTAACGGATCAGTACCATAAATATTAATTTCTGCACTATCGTTTAGATTATCTCCATCTGTATCTATATCGGTAGGATCTGTACCATAAATATTAATTTCCGCACTATCGTTTAGATTATCTCCATCTGTATCTATATTATTAGGATCTGTACCTTGATTGAAAATTTCTTCATAGTCGCTCAATCCATCTCCGTCCGTATCACCATTTGTTGGGTCTGTATGATAAATATTTACCTCATCAAAATCATTCAGCCCATCTCCGTCCGTATCAGGATCATTTGGATCCGTTTTATATTGAGTATATTCTGCTTCGTCCGATAAACCGTCTCCATCAGTATCAAGCGAATATTTTAGAAGCAATAATCGTTGAGAATCTATATATCCAATTATATATAGACTATTAAATCCACCTAAAGTAATTCCTTCACCTTTCTCTGTATGGGCAGCACTTAAATTGAGATACCAATTTTTAGTCCACATTAGATTACCATTTATATCATAACAAAATACAGATATATTATAATCATACGAAGTAGTGCTGAAACTGTTGGAATCTCCTGTTATAAAGATATTATTATTTGAATCAATTGTAATTCCTTTACCAGTTTCATTATAAGCTCCGCCCCAAGTTTTATTAAACTGTAAATCTCCTGTACTATTAAATTTTAATAGCAAAAGATCATTACACCCATTTCCTATACTATCGGTTTGACCTGTTATATAAATATTGTTGTAAGAATCGGTAGACACTGCATAACCAATATCCATACCAGATCTGCTCCATGTTGTATTCCATTCTAAAGTTCCAGTTAAACTATATTTCAAAACAACTACATCGTTCCCCTGCGCACTAAAACTAGATGTATATCCGCAGATATAAACATAATTATCCGAAGAAATTGTAATTCCGTACCCTTTGTCATCATTAGATCCACCCCAAACCTTGTTTAACCTGAGAGTACCATAAGAATCGTATTTTAAGAATAAAACATCATAACCACCACTACCAATCGTATTTGTAGTTCCGGTTAGATATATATAATCACTTGAATCTATTGCAATGTCATATGCGATATCATTCTGTAATCCACTCCACCACCTTGACCAGACATTTGTTCCATTCGGATAATATTTTAAAAGAACAAGATCATAACCAGTAGAACCTTCATAGCTAGTAGCAGCTATGTATATATAATCTTTTGAATCAATTGCAATTCCATAAGCTAAATTATCTTTACCATTGTTTCCCCAATATGTAATCCATTCAAGATCACCAGAACTATTGTATTTTACTATCGTTACATTGTGTAAATTTGATCCGGGCTCTGTAACTATACCTACACAATATGTATTATTTTTTGAATCCACAGTTACGTCCATTCCTTTAAATGAAATACCTCCAGTTTTATCATACAGCTCTCGATACCACTCATAATTATAAGTAGGCCCCGATAAATTGGTTATAACATAATTGCTACTGCCTTTTAAACTCATATTTACTGGATTTCTGAGACTAAAGAGCAGTGGATTAGTTATTATCACTGAAAGATAAATAGTCAATATTAGGAGCCCAACTATCTTAATTCTATATCTATTTAAAAAATACAATTGAAAAACACCTCTTAAATATATATAGAATAGGTAGGTTAAACAAAGGAAATTCTTAAAAGCAATGTAAAAACAATTAAGGGTTTATCCATAAAAATATTACTGAAATTATTTGCTTATAAATTAAAAATTTTAAATTTGTATAAAGAAAATGAAATATATATGATATTGAAAAAAAGACTTAAAGTTTTGATTACAGAAAAAGCTAAAAAAGATTTACGTTATGTATATATAATAAAATAAAGGAAAAACGCAAAAAATTTATTATTAATATGTTAATAAGCCAATTTACAGAAATTTAACACTTGTTATTTTAGATTTTGACGCTATTACGATATCATATCGAATTATATTTTTTCATTTATGAGCATTAAAAAATGGATCCATCTCAAAATCTATAATTTTTTGAATATCTTCTTCAGATAAAATCCTAACTTTAGTGCTATAATTTTCATAAAAAGTTAGATATATTTTTAGATCCCTTTTTTTAGTTTTCTCGATTATTGACGAAAGAAAATACGGATTATGTGTTGATATAAAATATTGATTACTTTTATCTAATGCAACCGATTCAGCGATATATTTTATAAATTGCGGAAATAAATGCGTTTCAGGTTCTTCAAAAATTAGGATTGAAGATTCATTTGATAAAATGGCAATAAAATAAAAAATAAATCTACGCAGCGTATCTGATACTAATGAATATGGATACGAAATTAATATATCGTTTTTAAATTTAACAATATCAATTTTTTTTCTTGTGGGTTAAACATTAATCTTAATCCATCTT
>CAZYEE010000236.1:0-6080 GCA_964646355.1 uncultured archaeon
TTATTGGTGATGTAAATGCTGAAATCATGCCTACAAAAATCTCTGGGCTCTTAAAAGGAAATACTTCATTAAATCCAATTAATGCTGTGAGAAAACTTAAAACAATCTTTATGAATGAATTAAAATATGTTCAGTTTATTCAAAAAATAACTCCACTTGAATTAATTGTAAATTCCGCAATTGATAAAATAATTGAAGCCGTAGATAGATTGAAATATAAAATCCGAGAGGACGAGACTTTTAGGATTACTATCAATAAAAGACATAGTCATATTGATAGAAATGAACTTATTAAAGCTATTGCAGATACTATCTCTCGCAGAGTCGATCTTAAAAACCCAGATAAAACTATTTTGATTGAGATAATCGGTGATAAATCGGGAGTGTCTATCATTGAAAAAGGTGATATCCTTTCTATACAAAAAATGAGACAAAAATATATGAGAATTTAATAATGAGATTCTAATAATATCAGGGTTAAGAAATTTTATTTTATTAATAACCATTAATTTATTTATAAAATAAATTATCTGTTTCTTTTTTAAACAGAGAAAACATACTAATTTAAATAAAAAAATATACAACTTGGTACATCATCATTTGGTTCATTTTATAAACCTAATAAAGAATTAAATGAACTTAATTCCCTAATTGTGATATTTATGTTTAAAAGAATTAAAAAATTTAAGAATAGGATCAAAGCTTTTATAACTTCATTTTGCGCTGGAATAATTTTCTTAGTTTCTGGGATTACGGATATACCAATCTTCGGGCAAAGATACTTAGAATTTGTACAAACATATTTCTCATCAATTGATCCAACAATTCAAGTAGTTATTTCAAATGTATTAAATATTATGATGACGATAGCAAATTATACAGGTTTAATCGTTTTTATATCTTCAATCCTAATTTTATTTGGTAGGGTTCGCATCACCAGGATTATTTTGTTCATTGTAGTTGGTATAGGAATTTATGGTTTTTTAATTCCAATAATTACTGCATTAGTTGGAGGTATTTATTCAGTATCACTTGTGATCGACAGTATCTCAACCAAATATGCAGTGGCAGTTCTATTAACTCTTATTTCAAAACAATACCTCGATAAAATAAAGAAAGCTTCATAAATAGAATTAATCTTGTTAAAAAAAATACTCAATATTTTTTTCCCAATCAAATTAGAATTGATTGAAGGTATTTCGTTTCTCATACGAAAACGATATTTGGTTAATCAAATTTTATTTAATTATTTTTCTAAATTCACGAGTGCTCCTCGATCGATAATAATTTTAATAATAGTTTTATATTCGTCCTCATCTGGGCCTATATTTATCAAATTCGTAAGTTCTCCATCATTGATATTAAATATTTTCTTTAATATTTCCAATTTATTCTGATCAATATTGAGTAAGTCCAAATCCTCTACACCATTAAAAAATCGTATTAATTCTTCAGTAATATTATGGATATTTTCCTCTTTATTTGCGAATATTACTACAGCAATCTCTTTATTGTCAATCTTTATTCCAAAAGTTTCTATAGCAACCTTTATTTGACGATTTGCTGCCACATGAAGCATCAACTCCATAGACAAACTTTTAGCAAGATTATATCCTCCTTGAAACGATCTTAGCGCATTAATTGCCGCAAAAAATAGATGTTCCCAAGTTGCAATCTTATTCGCATTTAGTAGTTGAACCTCACAATCATATTTCATTGATAGTTTCTTTATTTCATCGATAACTATGTTAATATTTAGTAGATTTTGGGCTCTAATAGCAGTAATTCCAATTAATTTGAATTTTGATTTTTCATCGGTCAAATTTTTTATTATCATAATTTACCAATTTATTTTCAATACAATTTTTATAAAAAGGTTTCAATTTAAATGGATTTAAATGATCTTATAGGTTTATAGAAAATAATTTCAAGATTGAAGTGAGATTTTATGAAAAAAGAAATTGCACAACAAATAGCTAGGTTTCTTAATGAATATAATAAACTGGACAAATTTTTTACCCTTAATGATATAATAGCAGAGCAAGATAATTATTTATATATACTAGATGATAATGACATTTTAATAGGCGCTGTAAGACTGATAAAATTTGATTGGTATTTAGGTGGTATCAAGCATCTAACGGTTAATGAAAAATATCGTAAAAAAGGTTATGGTGTTAAACTATTAAAAAAAGCAGAACATAGCGCAATTAATAGAAAAATAAGGGTATTGCAATCTACAATTAGAAGCAAGGACATTGCAAGTATTAAATGTTTTGAGAAATGTGGTTTTAAACGAGTTAATTGTTTTTATAATAAAAGAACAAAAAGAAACATTTTGATCTATCAAAAAGTCTTAAGCCAATGCGAATAGAAATTTTAAATAAAAATGATGAGAGTTATAACTAAGGAACGATTTCCTTATTATTCTAATTAAAATTTAAAATGTGAAAATGATAAACGAAAGACCTGATATTGATAAAATACTCCATCCCAGAGGAGTTGCATTATATGGTGCAAGCCCAAAGGGAGGGCTTGGGAATTTATTAATGCAAGGTTTAATCGAGCTTGGTTTCCCAAATATTTATCCAATACACCCTAAAGTATCCGAAATACTTGGACTCAAAGCTTATCATAATATAAATGAAATCAATGACCCTGTAGATTTAGTAATTGTTGCGGTACAACCCAAGAATGTAAGATCTATTATCCTAGATGCAATAATTAAAAAAGTCAAGGGTATTGTTCTTTTTACTGCTGGATTTAGAGAAATTGGTGAATCTGGTAAAAAATACGAAAAAGAAATTGTTAAACTTGCAAAAGACAATGGTATAAGAATAATAGGCCCAAATTGCATGGGTATCTACTGCCCAGAATCAAAATTATCCTTTTTTCCATCATTACCATCTGAAAAAGGAGCAACGGCTTTTGTAAGTCAAAGTGGCTCACTTTCCACTCTTGTAATACTTAATTCAATGTTAAAGGGTATAAATTTTTCAAAAGTAATTAGTGTTGGAAATTGTGCTGATTTAGATTTCATTGATTTTTTAGAGTATTTGGCTAATGATTCTGAGACAAAAGTAATCGGGTGCTATTTAGAGGGTATTGACCGCGCTAAAGAATTTATTAATTTAGCTCGTGAAATTACAAAGAAAAAACCTGTAATAGTTTGGAAAGTAGGAAAAACTGAGGGCGGATTGAAGGCTGCAAAATCTCATACAGGTTCAATTGGAGGGAATTTCAGAATTTGGAATCATATTTTTAATCAAGCAGGATTAATCCAGGTTAATAATCTTAACCAATTAATTGAGCATTTTGGACTATTACAGAATCCATCTTTACCAAAAGGAAATCGAGTAGTAATTATATCTGGGCCTGGCGGACCCGCAGTCTCATCTGCTGATGCTTGTGAATTAGAAGGTCTAAAATTAGCTGAATTAACTCAAGAAACAAAAGATAAATTAAAAGAAATTTTACCAGAATTCGGGACGGGTGTTAACAATCCTGTAGATTTAGGACTTAATATTGCATTTCAACCAGAACTAGAACATATAGCATGTGAAATTGCTGGCTCAGACCCAAATGTAGATATGCTTTTGATATATATTTCTGTATTGAAACGAATCCAAGTTAAAAATTTTATTAAAATCCAAAATAAAATTAAAAAGCCTATAGCATTGGTTACCGCATTTGATGTGTCTATCTCATTCAAAGAATACACAGTCAAAGACTATTTCAGACCTTTATCACCGAGTAAAGTTCCTAAATATTTAAAGCAATTATACTCTAATGGAATCTCTTTACATATCTCCGAACAAAATGCAGCAAAAGCTCTTTCAAATCTCTTAAGATATGCTAAATATCTTAAAAAAAACGCTAATAAATAAAAAAAAATATTTAATCATTATAAAACCTTAAATTAATTAATATAAACTATCAATATGAAGATTAAATATTGTAATCGATTTATAGAAGATTTAATAACAAAATTGTGAAGAGGAATTTTTTTGAGTGTTAACTTATTGGAACTTAAAGAAAAAGTAAAACAAAAAGCTAAACAGATTGGAATGGATCTTATTGGAATTACTGATTTAGAACGATTAAAAAATACTCCGAAGGGATATAGAGCTATTGATTATTTACCGAATGCCAAATCCGTTATAGTAGTCGGTTGTCATTTTCCAGATGGTTCAGTTGAAAACTGGAAAAGAACACCCTCCTCATATCAATATTATTGTTATGCACTTATTAATAAAGAGTTGGGAAAGGCATGCTTTTATATTTCAAAACTTGTTGAGTCTGCTGGATATAAATGCTTTCCAATAGTGCCTACAGGACATAGCAAAAATATGGACCACAAAAAAATGATGGGTGAATTTTCTCACAGACATGCAGCAGTTGCAGCGGGTCTGGGTGAATTCGGTCTAAATAGACTTGTAATCACCCCTCAATACGGAAATAGAGTGCGATTTTGCTCAATTATAACTGAAGCACCTTTACCACCTGACGAGATGTATAAAGGGCCTCCATTATGTGATCGATGTAAAAAATGCATCAAAATTTGTCCTGGAAAATGTCTTGATGAATCAAAGCTACTAAAATGCACAATAGGGAATAGATCATTTGAATATGCAACGTTATATCATTTCAAGTGTTTTTATCATTTGCTTGGGTTAGGTAAAAATACAGGCAGTGGAATTGGAATTTCTTATAATAAAAAGGGAGAAATGTCTCAATTTAGGTTTCTGATCAATTATATTAAGGCATTTTTCAGAAACTTTCAGAAATTTACTTATATTCGCGAACAACAGGCTGCCGTAGATTGGTATGAATATTGCGGACGATGTTTACATGTCTGTGATAGACCTAAAATACGAAAAAAAGAATTATAAATTTAATTTTGTTATATAATTTATCAATATTGATTATAATTACAAGAAATACTATTCTATTAATTGTTATTCAAGTATTTTTTATGAAAATATTGAAAACCTATCAATAAATAGGATTTAAATACTTTAAAATTCATACATTCAGTAATAAATTCTAATTGCTTTTTGAAGGGTGTAAAATTGTCTCGTTTAAAATCTCTATTTAATACAAAAAAGAAAATTGCGTTAGTAATTGGCTTGGTTCTGCTCGTAATTGGGATCATACCACTATTGATTTTTACATTTTGGGCGGATCCTAGTCATCCTTATACAATAACTCAGATTGAATTAACTTCAGCTGATTCAACAAGACTTTCCGCATTACTCTATGTCCCAAATAATAAGACACAAAAAATCCCAGGTGTAGTTGTCGCTCATGGTTTTTGTGGTTGTAAACAATTCATGAATGAGCTTAGTATCGAATTGGTTAAACGACAATTTGTTGTAATTTCAATTGATTTTAGAGGTCATGGTAGCTCAGATGGATATCTGCCGGCTCTACACCGCCAAAATAGTGAAGAATTAATGAATGATGTAATGGCAGCGGTCTATTATTTAAGAAATTTATCTTTTGTAAATAATGAAATCGGTTTGGTAGGTCATTCTATGGGTGGACGGACTGTAACCTCATTATCAGCATTATATCCAAATGAATTCAATGCGACTGTCTCTATTGGCATGATTCCTTCAAGTGAAACTATTAATATAACGAATATAAAGAATCTTTTAATCGCTTTTGGACAATATGAACAAATCTTTACAAAATCGATGGGCCTTGAATTCTTAAAAAACTATACAAAATTAAGTACTGTAGATGAAGGAATTCTATATGGTAGTTTTTCTGCAGGAAATGCCACTAAATTGGTAATTGGACCTGGAACTGAACATTTATTTGAAGTTCAGAACCCTACAATAATATCTGAAACTGTAAACTGGCTTGAAAATGCATTTTATGGCACTATTAGATGGCCGATTAATCTTACTTGCAGTTATCATTTTAGCTTCTTTATATTAACTATATTTGCGGTAGTACTAATTGATTTTACTCTTATTGCATATATTTTCCAATATTTATGGAAAAACAAACCAGTATATACAAGAAAAAAGTCTGAAACTACAGGAACGATCTTAAAATTGGTGTTAGGTTAT
>CAZYEE010000237.1:0-6061 GCA_964646355.1 uncultured archaeon
AATTCTCGAACATAAATATTTTGTAGAGCTTAAATCATTATATTTAAATAATTAATCAATTCATAGTTTACTTTAATACCAAATAAAAAATCCCTAAATTATTCTTTAAGAAATAATATAATAGTATAGGATATGATTAGTTTGATAGCAAAAATAGAAGTAGATAAATGGGATGGAAAATCTAGGCTAGAAAACTTAAGTCCTGAATTAAAAAAGATATTAGATACAGGGACTAAATGTATAAATACAATAATTGATATGACTCTACAAAGTATGTTTACTTACTTTGAATATCTTGATGATCGTACTAAAGCTATGGAAAAAGAGAAACAAATTTATGAAAAGGTAAAAAAAGAAAATGTAGATATAGTAACAAAATATTTAGAAGCTGTTAAAGCGGGATTATCACCAGAGGCGTGTGATGCAATAAATAATAATCATAAAAGTTATAACATAGATAAAAATCATACAATAAGCATATTAAACATATCATATGCTGGATCACAACATACACATAATAGGGAAATCTCTAGCAATATATATAGAAAATTAGAAAAAGAGGAAATGAAAAAAGAAAGACGAGTACCATTGCACGGATATTTTTTATGGAGAAAATATCTAATTGATCATGGAGAATATGATCAAGATTTAACTAATCTCCTTTATAAATATCTTGATTATTGGGATACTATTCCGATAGATCTCCTTTTATGGTCAAGTACTAAACGATATTATCTAGGAGGGAATGTTTTTCAAATTCTATTTCCATTAATAGGACTCAGTAGTGATATAAAATTAGAGATAATTACTTGGTATGACCATGATTTTTATGGTGCAAAAAATGTATGGAATGGTGCAATAAGAAATGAAATTACACCGGATAATTATTTTTATTTCTTTGACCCATTATTAGGAATCCTACAAGTAACAAAAAATGCTATAACATTTGAATACCTGTATAAGGAGTATACTCCAAGTTTATTAATAAATGTCTCAAATATTAAAATTGGAAAGATATATCCATCAAATATAGCTTTAGCTTATGAGTCAGATATAAATGCAAAAGTTATGAACAAAAAAAGCTGGGAGTTCCCTAACTTTCCATTATATACCGTCATAAATATTATTAAAGTTGCTAAAAAAGTTTTTAAAGATTGGCCTATAAAAGGCGGTAAAGTATCAATTGATTTTTATAAGAAAGGATTTCAAATTGTTAAAGGTTAATTATATCCAAATATTTTTTTATTTGTATCTTGTGAATAATATAAAGTTTTAAAACTAGTTTTAAAGCATTATACAAGTTTATTGAAAAATAAAGAGTTATCCATAAAAATTTTGGATATGTATCACATATTAGTAGACAAATTAACAAAAACCCAAATATTAGGGACTAAAATATGAACAAAAATAGAATTAGAGAATAATAACCTTTATTGTTATTGGCGTTATCCCAAGTTGGTTTGTAATCGACAGTGATAGATTTTGGTGGCACGCTCAACTCTTTTTTGAAAAATAAAAGTAGTTTTTCTATTTCTTGTTGATTTTCACCTCTTCTAAAATAAAACAAAAGTTCCTGTCCGGTAATTCTGTCAGATATAACTATAGCACAACTATTTTTTTATATCGAACTTTTAAATCCTTATCTGATAGAAATTTTAATTTTGGAAATGTCCCATCAGCTCCGAAATGACCACTTTTGACCTTAGAATTTTCATGAAATACAATATTATTTTTCTCGCAATACTCAATGCCAAATTTTTTAACCCATTTTAATACTGAGCTCCTGTCTAATTTGACAGAATATAACTATTCCATTAATTCTACTATTTTTTTAGCGGAATTTTCAAATTTATAATATAGTAATAGTATAGTATCAAGAACATCTCTGGTATTCAATAAAACCTTCACAATCTCCGCTTTTTTCAATTGAAAAATTAAGAGATAGGACTTGCATTTCAAGTGAATACTTTCGAATTCCATGAATTTTCTATAGGTCTATGTGTCTAAATCCTTAATAGTTCTAAAATAAGAGTTAATTCGAATGATATTAAAAGAGTTGCAGGTGGAACATGAAATATTAGATAGGTTTGGTGGTGTTAATTTTTTGATAATATAAGGTTTATCATCAATATAATTCATAAGAAAGGTGGTGTGTAATAAATAATATAAAAGTGAATAGTCTCTCTATAACAACATTGGAATTGAAGAATAAAAAGTAAGATATATTGTTAAATTCCGACTAAACAAGAAATGTAATGAAAGATTAATTTAGAAAGTTAGAAAATATGAGAAAAATAAGTAAACACCATAAAATAATAATGATTATGTAATCAACAAAAAATAATCAGCTTATACTATTTTATTTGAAAAATAAGTAAATGATAAGTTTTCTCTGAAATTTTTTTTAAGATTATATTCCAAATTGCAAATTTAAAATTTTTATGGTATTTTTTCAGAAAAGGAAAAAGTTTTACTAGAGAAGAGAATAGAATTTCGGGAGAGCCACAGGAAATTTCTCAAAATATCATATTTAAGAAACTTATTACCTCCTCATATCAAAAAATAATCCCTTTAATTCCAGAAGTTAGTGAGTGTTCATTAGCACTCATCAAAGACTTGGTAATGGAGCAAAAACTTCATCCAATTTTTCATGAAAATTTTTAACTTTCATAAAGGACTCTCTATAAAGTCTACTGTGAATAGTAAGGGGTGTTTAAAATATACTTATCAGTGGGGAGAAATTGAGATTGTACTAGTAATGGTCAAAGGCATTTCATTATGAACAGGTTCTGGATTCTGGATGTAAATATAGAAAAGAATAATATTTCAGTTTGGCTAAAAAGCCGTGATATGGTTATTAAAAAGATATACACATATAACCCTATCTTCTATGCATGGATGGGAGAAGATCTATATGAACTTAAAAGGTCATTGAATGATTTATGGTATGTAAAAGATGTTACTACTGCAAGAAAATATGTGGATATACGAAGTCATCACAAAGCCACAGTATTGAAAATTGTGGTAGATAAAATAAGCAATTTTAATAAGATTATACACCAGCTTGATTCATTAAAAAATGTTAAGCTGTTCAATGTAGATATCCCGCATACTAGGATGTGGTTATATACAACTGGATTATTTCCAACATCGAAAGTTTTAGTTAATAATAATTTAGCACCTGTATTAGACGAAAATGACTCAAGAGAGCGAATAGATTATGAACTGCCTGATTTTAAATCAGTAAATCTGGAAGTTATCGTTAAAAACAGTCATATAAGACCGAGGCTTGATGATAAATTAGATAGTATTAAAGTAAAATCTGGCGATGAAAAGATTGTTATTGATGGGTCCAATGAAGCTGATATGCTGATAAGTATGTGCAAAACCATCAATAAACTTGATCCAGACATTATTTATACTAGAAATGGGGATTCCTTTGTTTTTCCATATCTAATTGCCCGAGCCTCGTATAATGATGTTATAGAAGATATATCGCTATCCAGAGACGGATATCCATTTGATAAAAGCCTTATATACTTGAGAAATGGTGGATCGTATCAGTCATATGGAATAACATATTATACTTCGCCATTACAATACATTCTCCACGGGAGACTCCATATTAATGGCGCAGTAGGAACAAGAGCATTCCCTTGGCGTGGTATAGAGGGCATAATAGAGGTGGCTAGGGTCACGATGGTTCCAATTCAATCTGTAGCTAGGATAACTATAGGACAGGCTATGACTTCTATGCAATTTTATGAAGCTATTAGAAGAGATATACTTATTCCTAGATATAAAGTAAACACATCTGAAAAATTTAAATCGGGTCTAAAGATAATATCTAGCGATAAGGGTGGATTTATTTTCACACCAAAAATGGGCTTTTTTGAAAATGTCTATGAACTGGATTTTACCTCCATGTATCCTACAATTATGCTGTCAAGGAATTTATCGCCAGAAACTATCCTATGTTCTTGTAATGATAGGAAAAAAACGGTTCCGGAACTGGGCTACAACATTTGTGACAAAAGGACAGGACTAGTCCCTCGAGTACTAAAATTAATTCTGGATAAGAGGATGAAATACAAGCAACTAGCACGAGAGTTTGGCAAAGAATCCAAGTACGAGGCTCGTCAAGCTGCATTAAAATGGATATTAGTTACTAGTTTTGGTTATATGGGTTATCGCAACGCCAGATTTGGTAGAATTGAGGCGCATGAATCCGTCACCGCTTTTGCAAGAAAAATTCTGCTAGATACCATGCACATCGCCGAAAAATATGGATTCAATATAATCCATGGTATTGTAGACTGTTTGTGGATACAACCAAAAAATAGAACCAAAATAGAGGATATAGACATAGAAAATTTTTGCCACGAAGTGAAAAAGAGGACCCAGATTAATCTGGAAAACAATGGAAAATATGATTGGATAATTTTTTTACCGCTTAAGGCATTGCCATCTATTGCTACTTTAAACCACTATTATGGAAGATTTGAAGATGGAACAATGAAGATCAGAGGACTTGCACTAAGAAAACATGATACTCCCAACATAATTAAAAAAGCACAGAAAGAGATACTTGATGTATTAAAGAATGCAAAAAACTGGCACTCATTTAATAAATTGATCCCGAAGGCACAGCAAATACTAGATAAATACATTGAAAAAATAAAAACGAATGATGTAAATACTGAAGATTTACTGATCAATGTAAGACTATCCAAAATGCCCTCCGAATATACTATGAATACACGCTCAGCCATTGCTGCAAATCATCTCATAAAAGAGGGCATCAAAATCTATGCAGGACAAATAATAAGTTATGTGATTATCAATGCCAGGGCAAAAAACCCGATGCTTCGCGTTCTCCCCGCTGAATTCATCCAGAAATCCCAAAAGGTAAAATACGATAAAAATGAGTATATAAAATTACTTAAAAATATGTTCAAATATATGTTATCATTTAGAGAATATGGTATTATTCCACGCTCTTCTTGACAATCGGTATTTCAATGTCACAAATGCTCATATCTGAATCCAAATAAAGAGAAACCCAATGGTCCTCATGATGAATAATACATGGAATCGGAAAACGTTCATAAGGCTCAAAATCCTCTTCAAAAACCTCAAATTTAAGTGGTTTTTTACAAATAGGACACTGTATAATTTTCTCGGTCAAAATTAACCCTCTTCAATAATTTTTTTTGCTAATGCTTCAAAAATATCTACTACTCCTTCCCCACTTTTAGCTGAGGATTCGTAATATTCCATACCACATTGTTTGGCATATTCTTGTGCTTCGTCCGCCTCTACAACTCTTAAATCTTTTAGGTCTGCTTTATTTCCCACAAGTACTGCTGGAATGATTCCTGTGATTTCCCATAGAAATTCAATCCATTCCGCTAATCGTATATATGTTTTTCGCCTTGTCAAATCAAAACAGATTACCGCACCATTAGCACCCTTACAAAAAGTCGGTAATATTGTTTTAAATCTATGTTCTCCAGCGAGATCCCATAAACTTAAACTAATTTTAGTATCACCTATAGAAAAATTCTTAACATAAAAATCAGAACCAATTGTAGTCTTATATCCCTCTAAAAATGACCCTTCACAAAATTTCTTAACTAGACTTGTCTTTCCAACTGCTGCTTCGCCCAATATTACTATTTTGTATATTTTTCTTGGTGTACTCATCATCAAATCCTTAATTGCTATATCTAAGTCTAATTAATATCTGCTTTTGCTATTTTTCGTATTTTCACTATAAATTTTTTTTTTAATATATTTAGTGGAACTCATTTAAATATAAAAATCTAATTTTAAGCAAATAAAAATCATATCATTAAAAATTTTAGTTTTACTTATAATATATACTTTTAATTTTTATCATTTTTGAATTATTTTGGTAAATCTAATTAAATTAACAATATCATAAACTCCTAAATGTATATATTTATCTAATTGAGGGATTATAAATTTTTTTTTGAAGATTAGCATATAATTTTGAAGTATTTTTATTAATTGAGGTATTATTATTATAATACTTTTA
>CAZYEE010000238.1:0-6036 GCA_964646355.1 uncultured archaeon
CTAGAACAATGTTTTCTGATTATATTCATTTCGTTGATGGTCATACCAGATTTTAATAATATATCTGTCAAACTTTTTAAGTCATCCAAGGATATGTCATTAGCTGGTAGAGGCATTAAAGCTGAACCCCCACCAGAAATCAAACAGATAATTAAATCATTTTCATCTGCCTTTTCTATTATCTTTAACATTTCTTTAGTGCCCAACATACCAGATTCTGTTGGAATCGGATGCCCCGCACCTATTACTTTAATTTTTTTCAAACTTGAATATTTTTTCTCAATGCCTATAGGTACATTAATTACTCCTTTTTTTATTTTATCTGAAAGTAGGTCATATATTTCATATGCCATTTCTCCACTAGCTTTTCCACCACCTACAATATAAATATCCTTTATTTTATCCAACTTTAATTCATAATCAAATATTTTTAAGGTAATTTCATCCCTTTTAACATGTTTTTTAATTAAATTTCTTGGCAAAACTTCTTGAATAGTCTTTTCAATTATATCTAAAATTATTTCCCTACCTTTTCTATTCAGATCATCAGATCCTTTTTTAATTAATTCCAATTTATTTTTTATAATCATTTTTTTCGACCATTTAAATTAAAAGTTGTTTAATAATTTTTAATCAAGGAAGATTTTTAATTTGAATTATATTAAACAAAAGTGTAAATTATATAAATAAATAGTATGATGACTGTAAATATGAAATCAAAATTGAAATTTTTGATTCAAATAACTATAGCATTAATTCTAACTATAATAATGTATTTTTTATATCCATTCATAGGCCCATTGCCAGAATATATTCGACACCATCTAGAAGGTGGTGAAATATTTCAAAATTACAATTTAATATTTTCTTTAAGTATTTGGAATTTTTCACTCAGTTTAGCATGGCTTTTTTATAGGGATAATCCAGTTTTAAATAATTTTTTAAGTTTAACGTTTATTCCATCAGGAATTTTAGTATTTGTAGAAATAATATATCTCAATATATTTTACGATTATATTTACATAGTTCCTACAATAATAGGTATAATAATCCTAGCCAAAAAGAGAAATTCTTTAAAATTAAAATATTTATTATCCATATCTGGAGGATTAATCGGTTTAGTTTATTTAGAATATTTTCTGGGGATTGCATATAGTAATATTTCACCTCTTTTATTATTATTAGCATCCATAATAATGATTTATATATTTTTAGAAATTTCAGTTTTATATAAATGGATGAAAAAATTATTGAGCAGAAAAAAGGCAATTATTAAGAGACTTTTATTGGGCGTAATAATCTTCCTATTGGTATTTGGGATATTCTTAGAAGGAGTATTGATGGAATGGTATTTAAGGCCAAGCAATTATTATATTAATTCTAATTTGGAAATAGAATCATGGACTGCAATTAGTAATGGTATGCATAATTCAAATACTGATATGATTTATTGGAATAATTATATTTATTTAGTTCATGATCAAAGAATTTATCATTTTTGGATCGGAGATGACGCAAAATTAATAGTTTGGAGATCTAAAGATGCAAAAAATTGGGAAAAAGTTGTGGAACTGCGGAGCCCAAGCACGGATATAAGAGATCCAAAATTCTGTAATATAAACGGAACATTATTTTTATATGCGTTACTGAATGTTGGATTAATTGCCAGACCTTATCAAACTGTATATTTTAAAACAAATGATGGTCTCAACTGGGAAGACTGTAAAAAATTAAATTTGAGTGGATGGTTATTATGGAGACCTAAAACCATTGATAATAAAACATGGTATTCTTGTGCTTATTGGTATGAACATGGAGAATCTGTCTTATTAAAGACTTCTAATGGTACTGACTGGATAATAGTTTCAACAATATTTAAAGGGCAAGCAAACGACGAAACCGCATTGGAATTTTATAATAATGATAGTATAATTTGTACATTACGGATAGAAGGGGAATCTGATTCGATGTTTGGAACAAACACTGCATGTACTATAATCGCTACCAGTATACCTCCATACATTAATTGGAATTACTCAAAAAGTTATATTACACGTTTAGATGGACCTTGTCTATTCTCCTATAATAATAAGACTTTTGCTATTGGCAGATATCAAGTTGGACCAAAAACCATTTTTACAGAGTTAGGAAGCGCATTTAGTAAAAAGAGAACATCAATATTTTTAGTAGAACCAGATAATCTAACCTATTTAACCGATTTACCAAGTACTGGCGATACTTCATATGCTGGAATTGTAATTTTAGGAAACCAATTATACGTAAGTTATTATACCAGCGATATTAGATTTGATTATCCATGGATACTTGGAATGGTTTCTAAAAGTGATATTAGAATAGCAAGAATAAATTTGACATCTTTAATAAATTTCATTCTATAAAAATAGTGGAAAATAGAGTATCTATCAAATCATTGGTTCCCAATATTCTTTATCATTAATAATAACTTTTTTTACCTTATTTAGCCTTAATAATTCGTTTAAATAATTTATATTTGTTATAATTTCAGCAGCTCTAGCAATAAGTAATGAATCTTTCGTATCTTCAGTTAAAAATTTTTTTAATTCATCAATAAAGTCTTTTATTGTTTCATTTGTTAGGTCTTCAATTGTCATTCTCACATTTTTTGATAGAATATTCAAAATCATTTTTTCTTTTTTTATAATTTCATTATAATATATTTTTAATTTTTTTATGATATCAGAAAATATGGCATTCCAATGTCCAGGAAGTAAAATCTTAATATTATCTCTTTTAATTATATTAATTAATTTATTAACTGATTGTTTATATGAAAATATATTGGAATATACACTTGAAACTACGGGACCTCTTTTATTAAGATCAATATCAGCGGAGAAAATTACATTCTCAAATTTAAATCCACAATGTCTAGGAGTGTGTCCTGGAAGATGTAAAACTTGCAGATTTGGAGGCAATATATCCTTATCCTTAAAAACGTGATCTGGAATTATTTCATATATATTCCAATTATCAAATACCATAATATCGCTTGATTCAAATTTTTTGCACGAATTTGATTTTCATTTTTGTTTTTTGTTAAAAAATACTCAAGAACATCACAAAAATCTCTAAAAATAGGATTATTTATAAAAATTGATCTATCAAACATTAGATTAATATACATATTAATATTTTCAACGAATTTTTTGTCATCTTGATGAATATAAATTTCAGGATTAGATTTTCTTTTCAAATATTTAACAAGTGCATAATGATCGGAATGACGGATATACTTTTAAATCCCTCTATCAATAATAAATTTTCATGACCTAAATATCAAATAAAATTTAATTGGAAATATTTTATTGCTATTTTATATTATTATTAAATAAAGATAGTTTATGGTTTTTCATTATGAAGGAAAAACTCTGGCAATTAATAGCTACAACTGGAATAATTGGGCTTGCAGTAATATTTATCATCATATTATGGAGTATTTTAGAATTATATTCATTAATAATAGTTCTACCAATTACCATAATTCTTGAAATTTATGTTCTAAGTAAGATTGATAATTATTTTATCATTCAGAAGAAAAAAAAATTATTTGAAATGGGGATAATTTCTGATATTGATAAAAGATCTATAAAAGAAGAGGATGTCGATCTTTTTGAAAAATACAAGAATATTGTCAATAATTCAATTAATTTCTTAAATGATATTCTTATATCTATGGACGATGTCTATACAGAATCTTTATTTTTAATAGAAGATGGTGAAATTCTTAAAGGAAAGAAAATTTTCAAGTCAACCTTAAATAAAGCAAAAAGTGATATTGAAAATGAAGACATTAAGATTATTCAAATCACTAACGAAATGATAGAAAAAGCAGACCCTCCATTAAAAATATCAATAAAAAATTATAAAGAATATTGGGACAAAAATAGAATTGATATACTAAGAAAAATAAAAGAAATTGCAGAAAAATTCAAACTCAGATCTGAGATAGAAGATCAAATTGAAAAAATTTTCAAATTTGAAATCGAGAAAAAACAGGTTATAACGGAAGAGGACGCCAGTGAATTGGGAATTCCACCAGACCAGTTTAAAAGATTACTTAGAATGATTGAAAAACCAGTTAAAGTGGATATTAATAAATTGAGTGAAGATGAAAAACAGAGACTTGGTTCTGCGTCAAAAAAAATCATATCCCTCTGTATGAAAAATAATATTACTCCTAATTTACCCTATCTGCATTATGTACTCAAAATTGATCTAAAAACAGCCAAGGAAATTTTAAGTTATTTGAAAAATATCGGTATGATTGATTTAATTTTTTATCATATTGTTTAATTGAAGTATTAAGAAACTTTAAAAATCGATCTAAACATCAACAAAATTTAAAAATCGTTTATTAGAATATTGACAAAATTTAAAAATCGATCTAAACATCAACAAAATTTAAAAGTCATCCATTAAGACATTAACAAAATTTAAAAGTCATTCAATAAGATATCAACAAAATTTAAAAGTCATCCATTCTTTTATACTACTAAAAAGTGTTATAAACTATGCCGGGATAGCCAAGATGGTATTAGGTATTATATACCTAACATTAAACGGCGACGGGCTCGAGACCCGTTGGTCATTTGGCAAAATATCAAAAGATATTTTGGATGAAACCGCATGAGTTCAAGTCTCATTCCCGGCGCCATCTATTCATTTCATATCTTATTTTTTTAGTATTTATTCAAGTTTTCAATTAGATTTAATAAATTATATGAATAAATAATATGGATTGACTATGGAAATGGATAAACATAATATCTCAGTCGATGAACTGGTAAGGAAGTTTAAAGAGCAGTTTCAAATAGTTGGCAGGACGGATGAAATTAAGAAGGCGATTCTGGCTAGATTAGCCAACAAACATATTCTTATAGAAGGAGAAGTTGGTGTAGGAAAGACAATATTATCCCGATCCTTAGCTGAATTTTTTGATCAAAACTTTTATCGAATAGATGGAGACGAACGATTTACAGAAGCAAAACTGGTCGGATATTTTGATCCTCCACTTGTATTGAAATATGGATATAAACCAGAAAGCTTTTTTGAGGGCCCATTAACGAGTGCCATGAAAAATGGTGGAATATTATTTATCAATGAATTAAATAGGCTTCCTGAACGGACTCAAAATGTGCTTTTATCCTCACTGGATGAAGGGGTATTAAATATACCGAAATTGGGTCAGATTAAGGCGAAACCTGGTTTTACAGTTATTGCAACACAAAACCCAAGTGAGCATGTTGGAGTTGGGCTATTAGGAGAAGCGATTCGAGATAGATTTGTTTGGATCAAGCTTGATTATCAATCATTTAATGATGAAGTAGAGATTACCAGACTTAGGACTGGGTGTACCTCAAATGACTTGATCAAAAAAGCAGTACAAATTATTCGAATGACGAGAGACAGTATTCAATTAAGGAGAGGTGCATCGGTTAGAGCAGCAATAGACATGGTCGCTATTTTATCGAATATCAATAATGGAACTAACATCTCATTCAAGGATTGGTATGATATTGCAGTAATGTGTTTAGTTCCAAAAATCGAGCTAGAAGATGGTGTTGAGGTATCCATCGAGCAAATAATAAAAAATATAGTATCAAGAGTTATAAAATCCGATTACCCTTAGAATTGGATGAGTTAGGTCAAAAACCTAATGACATATTAAGGATTTCTGACAAGATCAGGCTCTCCGGTAATATTACATTGGACATGATTTTAGAAGCAGAGATAAAAAGAGGGCACACTTCTCCGGATAGGTATGAGAAATTGCTTAGAGAATCTAAAATAGATAGAAATAGACTCAAACGACTAACTGAAGCTGCAATTATCCATCATAATACTGCTGCTATAGAAGGATTTTTGAAGGTAAATCGCGTGTTAGTCTCTGAAATGATCCAGAATGATGAAGCTGTTAAACTACTGGACCGAAGAGCTACCAATGAAAAATCAAATGCCCCCGAAATATATTTTCTAGTAAGAAATTACTTGGAT
>CAZYEE010000239.1:0-5879 GCA_964646355.1 uncultured archaeon
ATAGAAAATAGAAGATGATTGAATGAAAGGATATACTGGAAATATATTAAGAGTTGATTTGACAAAAGGAAAAATTGTCAAAGATACTATATCCGAAGAATTTTGTGCGAACTGGATCGGTGGATACGGGTTTGGTGTTAAAGTACTATGGGATGAACTCAAACCCGGTGTTGATCCATTAAGCCCAGATAATATTTTTGTTTTTGCTACGGGCTGTGTACCTGGTACAATTCTACCAACAAGCAGCAAATATGGCGTATTTGCAAAATCTCCATTAACTGGTCTATTTGGTATGGCTATAAGCTCTGGCTCGGTAGCACAACAATTTAGAAGAACTGGTTATGATATGATTATATTTTACGGTAGAGCTCCAGAGCCTGTTTATTTCTTTATAGATGATGACGACATTGGATTACATTCCGCCAAAGATTTATGGGGAGAAAAAGATACTTGGGAAACTGAAGAAATAATTCGAGAGACATACAGTGATAAAAAAATTGCAGTTGCTTCTATTGGTCAAGCAGGTGAAAATCTATCAAAAATAGCATGTATCACAAATGATAGAAATCGCCAAGCTGGACGGACTGGAATGGGCGCTGTAATGGGCTCAAAAAACCTGAAAGCTCTAGCATTCAGAGGTAGCAAGGATGTTGAAGTAGCCGATCCAGATGGTTTTATGAAAAAAGCATATGACCTAATAAAAGTTGCAACAGGTCCTGCAACTTTAAAATATCGTGATTTGGGTACTCCTGTTAACACACTAGTGCTTAATAAGTTAGGTGCATTACCAACTCGAAACTTCCAGCAGGGTACTTTTGAACACGCTGAAGCATTAAGTGGAGAAGTAATGGCTGAAAAATGGGTAGTTAAAAAAGTTGCATGTTCAAACTGCCCAATAGCATGTGATCACATCTGCTATGTCCCATCTGGAAAATATCAAGGTACATACTCTTCTGTGGACTTTGAATCTATATTCGCACTCGGAAGTTGCTGTGGGGTTGATGATATGCCTGCAGTTATTAAAGCAATAGAACTTTGTGATAGATTGGGCCTTGATACAATGTCCGCAGGAGTGACTATTGCTTTTGGTATGGAATGTTTTGAACGTGGTATTATCAATGAAAATGATACTGGAGGGCTGCAACTAAAATTTGGGAATGGTGATGCTGTAGTCCAAATGGTCGAAGATATGGCATTCAGAAAAACGCCAGCTGGGAAAGTATTAGCAGACGGGTGTCGCCAAGCTGCACTCACTTGGGGCAAAAATTCGATAGAATTTGCGATGCAAGTAAAAGGACTTGAACTACCTGGTTATCTTTTACGCAGCTTGCAAACTGCGGGACTTGGTTTTGCTGTTTCAATTCGTGGAGGATGCCACTTGAGAAATGGTGCATATAGCCCAGATGTAAAAGGCAAATTCGATCGCTTAACTACTGGTCCTGGAAGAGCAAAAGAAATTATTAAAACTGAAAACCTATATTGTATCATTGACTCACTCATTATCTGTAAATTTACCAGAGGCTGTTATTCTGGTATCGATGAAATGGCTGAAGTATATCAATTAATCTCTGGTATTCCAATGACTGGTGAAAAATTAATAAAAGCAGGTGAAAGAATTCATAACCTTGCTAAATGCTTCAATATTCGAGAGGGCGCTTCTCGTAAAGATGATTATCTACCAGAACGTTGTTATAAAGATAAACTTCAAGATGAACCTGTTAAAGGTGCAGTTATTGATAAAGCTGGATTTGATAAAATGCTGGACGAATATTATGCTGAACGAGGATGGGATAAAGAGGGCATACCATCTGCAGCAAAACTTAAAGAACTTGGACTAGATTTTTGTATAAATGTAGTGGGAGCTAAATAAGGAGGTATATGAAATGTTGCAGAAACACATAATTGTTGATCCAGAAAAATGTACTGGTTGTGAGATTTGCGAATTTGTTTGTAGTGCTGCCCATATTGGCGCATTTAATCCATATTATTCGAGAATCAGAGCAATTCGAATTGAGCCTATTATAAACTTTGCGTTGGGCTGTCAATTCTGTAGAGATCCTCCATGTGCTGCCGTGTGCCCATGGAATGCTCTTGAAAAAGATGAAGAAACTGGTATTATCTTGGTTAACTCGGACAAATGCGTTGGTTGTGGTTTTTGCGTAAGAGCATGCGAATTTGGTGCCATTTCCATGTCTTTAAGCGATAAAATTGTTTTAATCTGTGATCAATGTAAAGATCAAGAAGATGGACCACAATGTGTTAAATATTGCCCAAGAGAAGCCATTTCTTTTGAAACTCTTGATTCCTTCGCACAAAAAGAACGAACAAAAACTACTGAAAAACTTATTGCTGGAATTGCTAAAACACAAGAATAAATCAAAATTTCTTTATTTTCTTTAATTTCTTTATTATTCTTTATTTTATTTTATATTTATTTAACAAGCTTTATATCTTACTGATTTTTTAATTCTATATTTTAAAATTTTATATTTTAAGTAATTTTAACGGCAAAAGTAATAAATCCAGTATGTCCTACCATTCGCGTATGAGGCCTTAGCTTATTAAATTCTGCCTGCCAGCTTCTACAAATTATTTCTATGGTATGTATATACCCAAACTTTTCTTCCTTTAATATTTTTAATGTTTTTTCCACTTGTGGTGTTGTAGGCGAATAACAAACAATATAACCACCACTTTTCAAGGCAGGGGAAACTTTTGGGACTATATTATATGGATCACCTAAATCAAGGATAATTACATCTACATTCTGTTCCTCTATTCCATCATTCACATCTTTTAATTTTAAATCAACCCATTTATCCAAACCAAATCTTTCCAAATTATTTTTGGCAATTTCATAATGTTTCTCATTGATTTCATACCCATATATTCTACCACTTGGCTTTACATAATACGCTAATGCCATCGTTAACGCTCCACTTCCGACACCCGCTTCCACTACTTTATATCCCTCACTAATTCCCGTAAAATATATAATCATAGAAGCATCTTTCGGATATATAATTTGAGTTTTTCTCCTGGTTTTCAATGTAATATCTCTAATAGTTGGTTTCAATACAAGAAACTCAGTACCAATTGAACTATTTATCCTAATCCCAAATGACTTTCCAATTAATTCTTCACAATTTATTACTCCCTTATTTGTATGAAACTCCTTCTGTTTTTTAAGATTTACCAGCCATCTTCGTTCATTATCATATACTAATAAAATGATATCATCCGGTTTAATTATATTTGAGGACATAACTCAAAATAATACTTCATAACTTTTTAATTCTATGGCTCGCTTAATCGATATTTTATATAATGTGCTGATTGAATCTTGTTTTTATTAATAAAATCTTAGGAATTGTAATATGAATCTGTCAATTAAATCCATAAATTATAAAAAATAAAAAATCAATAATTTTTTGTATTAAAATGAAAGATCACAATTGTAAAAGCGAAGGCATTCCAGTCAAACTCGATTTAAAAGGTAAAAATGTAGTCGTTAGATATATTTGCTGGAAATGTGGAAATGAATATACTGAAAATTTAGATTTTAACAATAGAAATAAATGGATACCTTCTATTAAAGACAAAATATTTAAATGCATTCGGTGTGGTAATTCTAATACCAATTGGATCTATAATGATATGAAATTCCTGAAAATTGATCCGAGCAAGGTCGAACTTTCAGATCTTTTATACTATTATATCATGTTTGATTGTAATTGTGGTAAAAAGAATAAACGAAAAATTCGAAGAGAATTATGGCATCATTTAAATATTGAATGATTTTAATAAATTTTCAATAAATTTACAGTTAGAATTTCTATTTCTTACTAATAAAATCAGCCCAAACTAAAATACTACTTTTAAATTTAATTTATTTCAGTTTTAATTTCGTATTTAATTCTATATGATTGCCTTCTAATTTCTAATACATAGAAACTTCTAATAATCTATTTATTTAAATATTACAATCTTATAACATCGTCATTTATCCGTTCATAGCCAACTTATTTTTTACTTAATAATAGGATTAAAGACAATTAATAAATTTTCTAAAGAAGAAATTAATACAACAATAAAAAATGGGAAAATATTTAAATAAAAAAGAGTGTTATTAATAACACCATATTCTTCCAAAAAAAAAAGAGATGATATTATAGAACTAGGGGCTGTAAAAAAATGAAAATAAATAAGGGCTATCATATATTAATAATTCTAATTTTAAGTGTCTTATTCACTATTTCATTAAGTCAAAACTTTATCCAGCGAGATTTTCTAATGAAGGATGAGAACATCGGATTAACAAGTAATTATTTAGGTGATTTTAGTAGAAATATCACTACCCCCATTAATTGTACTACTCTAACATACCTTAATGGATATATCTGGGCTGTTAATTTAGATAATCCTAAACAAATATATCAATTGAATCCATCTACTGGCGCAGAAAAATTACATTTAACTTTATCATTTGATGTTAATTCTATATGTAATGACGGAACCTATCTATATGTCAGTGTGGGTGTTTTAAACAATAATACTATCTATAAATTAGATATTTCTGGAACAATCTTATCTAATATAAAGATTACTAACATTAGTATTCCAACACCATATGCTATCAATGGACTTCTTTGGCTCAATAATTATCTATGGGCAGCATTTGCAAGTTCTTCCGAATTCCACCTATATCGTGTAGATCCAGGAACCGGAATTGCAAAATTAAAATTAGTCTTACCGGATCGTATCAGCGGATTGACATATTATGGAGGTTTCATATGGGGAGTTGCAGATTTCAGTAATGCTATTTATGCCATTGACATAAATACTGGCGAATTCGTAGAATGGTTTCCAGTAGGTTCTGGTGTTGGTGATTGGGGAATTACATGCAATAGCACGCATTTTATACTATCCGATTACAATAACGAAAAACTAATGTTTACTAGAATTCCTACTAAACAAGGCGAAGTATTTGTTAAATATGCTTAAGATGGCAAAAATTCCTCTCCATACGATCTTACGTATAATGGAACTCATTATTTTATTAGCGATTTTGATAAAAATGTCTATGTTTATAAAGAAGGAACATTTAAATTAGCCTATAATTTTACGCTACCATTTACCTCAAATGGCATAACTTACGTCAATGGATTTCTATATATAGCAAGTATCGAATCTCCTTATAAGGTATACAAATATACTCTAACTGGAACCGAAACAGCTGTATTCCAAACACCATTTAATGGTTCAATTGATGGTTTGGCATTTGATGGAACCAATATTTATTCCACATTTGATAATGCTTCTGGTAAATATCTGGCAATTAATTCTCCGTTAGATTTTTCTGTTATAAAAGTAGTTCCGAGCAAAGATTACGCTGGATTAACTTATGATTCTAAGAATAAAAAATTGTGGGGCGTCGCTTGGGCTGATAACAAAATCTATCAAATAGATCCTAACACACTAACCATAACAACAGTTAATATATCCACTCCGGCACCCAGCGAGTATGGTCTTACCTTTAATGGAAAGTACCTAGTATTTCTTAGTTATTTAACAGATACTGCTTATAAAATAATAATAGACTTCCCAGCTCCAACTACCACTACACAAAAACCAATTCCAGGATTCGACTGTTATTTAGCACTTTTGATATGTCTGATAATTTCTTTGGCGTACTATAGTATACAGAGAAGAAAGAATGAAATATCTTTCAATCCCAAAAGTATATAATAAACTATTTCAAACGTAAAAAAATATTAAAAATTTATAAACCATACATAAAAATAGTAATAAACAGTTCTTTATTTTTTATATTCTTTTTTCAAGAGACTTTGATAAAAGATTTTTATTGGAAATTAATT
>CAZYEE010000240.1:0-5855 GCA_964646355.1 uncultured archaeon
CTTAATAAACGATATGATGAGTTCATGATTCCAAAAGTCCTTTCAATGGTAGATCTGAACGAGAGTAGTATGAACCAAATAGAATTTTTTAGAAAACTCCCGAAATTTAGATTAAATAAACAAATTGATAAAAAAAATTAAATTAATAAATTTTATTAAAAAAATCCTTCATTAAATGAAAAAAAGTTATTTTAAAATTCTAAGATTCAATCAATATGTATATATCCTGGGTTCTCAAAATCAGACCAATCGCTAGACGTTAAATAATACGAAGGTGATTTTTTGATGTTAACTGCAGTACAAAATTCTAACCAAAATGCTACTGAACTATGTCTTTCAATCTCATAATCATGCGAATCACCACTTTTTAAGGGCATTACCAGCTCAAAAGTGATATTACCGCTCAGTTCAGGGCCACCATAAGTAAAATTACCATATCCGTCCTTTTGACCATCCTTATAAACAAAATATCCTACTCCAGCACTTGCCCAATAACAATCCATATATCCGTCTGACCATGTTATATATTTTAAATCATTTGCATTAGGTCCAAAAGCTATTTCAAGTTTTAATGAACTCATTTTAGATAAATTATAATGTACATCTGTAATATGTACACACATAAATAAGTGAGTATCATTATTTTTTACCCATATATTAAAAATCGCACTATCCACACCAGAAATATCAGTTATTCGTCTTGAAAATTTTGTTGTATCGTTCCATTCATCTGGATCATAGATGCCATCTATTGTCGGAATCTTATTAGAATAGGTCGAGTATAAATCTACAGGTTTTGGTGGCGGAGTATATATAAATAAATAGTAAAATGAAACTCCAATAATTATACATACTATTATTATAATTAATGGTATAAGTCTAATTATAATCGCTTTTTTATTACTTACATCAGGACTACTCATTTACCAACCTCACAATATTTGGTTTTATAAATGAATTACTATTTATTATAAATTTATATTGGATTTATTATTATTTTATTATTAAATATTTTACTCATTGTTAGATTTATTATACTCAAGTTGATAATTTTTAGTTAAATAAATAAGTTAAATTTAGATTAATGAAAATTCTTTTAAAGAATAAAAATTTTTTTGTGTAGAATTTTATAATTTAAATTCTTCAAGCAATAGCAATTTCTATAATTATTTGATATTATTATTTTTTTACATAGAAGCATGTGAATAATATATTTTGACCGAATTTTAGAAGACTTGGATCAATCTTTTTGTTGAGATTCTTAAGGAACGAAAAATAAACACCTAACAAATTTCTATCGAAATTAATTTCAAAAGAGAATCTTTTATTAAAGTGTCTTGAAAAATGAATATAAAAGCATAGGAAGAAATTAAAGTATAACAGAGGGACTTAGAATTTATTTGGATAATGATGAAGTGTATTTGGTATAAATATTATTATAATTGTAATTATTTTATGTATTAGCTTGTTTTTGGTTGCACTCAACTTAAAGACATTTGGAAAATGCTCATTTTACAATACAAGTTCTCATAAAAATTAGCTTGTTATTAATTATTAGAAAAATATTTATTGTCAGAAAAAAACGCATATCTAGTATTTTAAGCCCGACCTTAATTAATTACCAGAATTATATCAAAATCAAATCTAATAAAATAAAATTAGTATTCAACAAATTGATTCGTTATACAAAAAAAATTTGGGTAATTACTATAATAAATTTCAGGAGATTTTTAGATGACAAGTATAAAATTTGGAATTGAATTATTTTATAGTCATAGTTATGATTTTGTTAGGAAAAAAGTGAATACAGCGGCAAAAGAGAATTGGGATTCAATTTGGTTGCCTGATCATTTAAGTGGACTACCTGGTGGAGCTATTGATGATTTTCTAAGTTTATGGCCAATGTTTGGATCATTTGCAGAATTAGCACCAGGAAAATTTCTTGGATCAAGTGTTACAGATCCTCATAGATTGCATCCTGCATCTTTAGCTCAGATGGCGACTACAATTAACCATATAACTGGAGGAAAATTTATTTTAGGAATTGGTGCTGGTGAAGGAATGAATCTTAAGGCATATAATATACCGCATGATCATGCAGTATCTAAAATGAGGGAATGTATCGAGTTAATGAAATTATTTTGGAAAAAAGGTAAAAGAGTAACTTATAAAGGTAAGTTTTTTCAGACAAAAAAAGCAGTACTTCTTCCGAAACCTGTATCTAAAATTCCTGTTTGGGTAGCTGCGAATGGACCGATGTCCCGGAGAATCACGGCGGAAGTTGCCGATGGTTGGATGCCAATTGGATTACATCCAAAAGTTTATGAGAAAGGAAGAAAAGAAATTCTAAAAATGCTTGAAAAAGAGGGAAGAGATACTGAAGAATTTACTTTTGCGATATTTCAACGGATTTATATAAATGATGACGAGGAAAAACTAGAAGAACAGATTCAGTTGAATAAAATGAGTTTAATATTACAACCTAGAGTAATTAAAGATTTAGGATATTGGAAAGCTGAATTCGATTCAATATATAAGGAAGCAACTGGATTTGAGCCAGACAAAATGAGTTTATTAAAATATGACAGAGAAGATATTGCAAAATTTGATTTGACGAAGTTAAATCCGATTATGGAATCAATTCCAGATTCTATTGTTCGAGAAAATGTAATGCTTGGTACAAAAGAGGAGATTATTGATAAAATCAAACGATTCATTAATTCAGGAGCTCAGTATTTTATATTTGAGATCGTGAATGGGGCATCCAGCAAGAACGCACCTTATACATACTGGGATGTTTCAAAAATTTTAAGCGATGAAATAATTCCGCAGTTTGTTTCTTAATTACGATAGTTTAACTTTTAAATATCTCAATTAATTTCTTATCTATTTAAAATTTATTTTCTAATAGTTAGAAACGATAAAATTCAAGATAAGAGAATAAGAAATATAAGATAGAATAATAGAGAGAATTTGAAAATATTTTAGCAGGTTATTTATCGGCTATCGATTGCGATATCGATTTAAGCTCTATTATTTCGATTTTACATAATAGAGCTCGCCGATTGAGAGAGGAATGGGAAAAATTTTTAACACGAGCCCTTACCTCAATATGAACCTCCAATGATCCAATCATATTCTTCTAGAATTTTTTCGATTTCTTCTTCTGTGAGTTTTTTATCACTTTTTTGTTTTTCGTTCTTTTTCAATTTTAGAACACCTTGGATTATTGGTTGTAAAATAATACTATCTTAATTAATAACACTATTATTAATTAGGAAACCTTTGTTTTTTAAATTTATTAGTAAAAATTTCTTATTGAGATGAATTAATTTGAGCTATTGAAATTAAAATTTAAAGAGATAATCGAGTTTCTCCAGTATTTGGAGGTGTATGGTATATTTAAGTATCATATAGCAACATAGAGATTATTTTAAGAGGTTTCAATAAAAGCTGCAAATTTTTGGAAAAACATATTTTAAAAAGATTTTCGATTAATAATATAAAATAAATTAAATACGATTTTTAAATAAATCAAATAGAATCAAATAAGCTTTCTAAAATAAATAAAGTAAATATATAGAATTTAAATAATAAAAATCAACAATAAGTTAGAATGTTTTTACAATATAATCATTTTAAATTTATTATTGTGGAATGATATTTATGGTAATCAGATTAAAAAAGGTACGATATTATGTCACAATCTTAATTATAATGATATTGGCAGTATTTACTATTAATTTTCTAAACTCAAATGTGAATATCAATGTTATCAACAAGTTCGCTAGTGATAGCCCATCAAAATTGGGTATAAATAGTCCAAATGATGTGGATATTTATGCATTGATGGCGAACAGTAGTGTATTTGAGAGTGATAACGGGAGCGTTTGGAATTTTCAAGGAAATGCTACTATTGGTTATGAATTTGTTTCGATTGCAACTGATGGGAATAATACATATATTTTGACGAACAATGGCGAAATTTGGAGACATCCAAATGCCACTTGGACTGGTGGAGGAGGCAATTGGGTAAAATTACAAGTTTCGCTTCCAAGAAAAACTACAAGCTGGGTATCAATTGATGTGAATTTAGATTATATTTATGTATTACATAGTGATGGTGATGTTTATAGAATTCCGAAATCGCCTTGGCCCAATCCAGGTGTTTGGGTACAAAGCTCGAATCCGATTCCACAAGCGGTACCTGCTCCATTATTAGGTGGTGAAACTTCCTTTGTTTCAATTGCTGTTGATTGGAATGATTCGTTCTGTTTTGTTTTGAGAAATAATGGAGAGGTATATAGGCACGAATGTGACAGCAGTTTTATTTGGGGTTTTAGTGGAAGTTGGACTAGTCCGGGCACATTCTGGGATATTTATGCAAGTTATGGTAATCCTGCGCCATATACGCTATGGCATGCTGATGGTTCTGGACAATACTGGGGTATACCTTCTACAGGATGGGTTTCAATCGACGTATTTGATAATTATTACGAAAAGAATTATACGGTTTATGTTCTTCATTCATCAGGATTAGTTGCAAGTCATACAAATTTACGGAATTGGAATCTAGATGATTGGTTAAATCCAATGATTCCATGGGTATTGGATCCAAGATGGCCTTTAGATTGGCCGAATGTTTGGGGTTCTAAGACTAATTTTGTATCGATTGCGTGTAATGATCAAAATATCTTTATAATGCAAAATACCGGTGATGTTTATTGGATACCGGAAGGGGCATTTACAAGTATGCTACCACCTTTTAATTCTTGGTTGTGGAATAGTGGGATTTCAACAAGTCCATTAGCGACAGTTAGTGAGAGTAAAACATCTGCGCTTGTTTCAATAGATGCATGGAATGAACCATTTATATTAAAAAATGACGGAAAGGCGTGGCGGAACTGGAATTATACAAATTCTACGGGAGGAAGATGGGAAGCATGCGGAGCTAATTCTCAAAATAATGGTAAAGGAGCTTTATATCCAAGTGCTTTCTCCTATTGTTCAATTACAGCGTTTAATACTTCGACCTTATTCATGTTATCAAAGAATGGGACTATCTATAATTCTACAAATAAAGGTGTAACTTGGTATAGGTTTGGAACTATTGGATATGGATATGATAGCGGATGGGTATCCATTACTGCAGGAAATCATAAAAATAACACGTATCTTTATGTCCTTTATAATAATGGTTCAGTATACAGAGTGAATATTGGAAGCTTTCAAGTATCTTCATATGGTAATATGGGTGGACAATATACATCTTGGGTCTCCATAACATGTGATAGTAATAATACCGTGTATATTTTACGGAATTATGGTGAAGTTTATTTTAAATATAGTACAGCAAATGCTACTTGGACTAGTAAAGGATACACAATAGGAGATAAAATTCATCAAGACTCTTCATGGGTTTCTATTAAAGCTCAGCATGTCAATATGAATATAATGGCTATGAGGAATGATAGGGCGATAGATGTTTCAAGTGCGAATAGCTCATCGGTATGGATAAATGTTTCAGGATCCGATGTTTACACATCTTATGTAGGTCATACATTTAATAATAAATGGATCTGGGCATTAAGAAATAATGGAGATATATATCTAAGCAAATTTTCAATAATAAAATTTAATTTTAAAGGAACTGTAATTATGGGGCCTTCATCATTTGTTAGTATTTGTTCACCTATTGATAACAAGCCATGGTCTGATCATCCAGCAGATCAAGTTATAACAAAAGATTCTTTTGGATCAATTGGTTGGCATCTTTATGATGATGTGGGAGTAAGTCATTACCGATTATTAATAGATGGTGTTCCATATGGGTGGATCTTGATACCAGGGAATGG
>CAZYEE010000241.1:0-5834 GCA_964646355.1 uncultured archaeon
AAATTATGGTATTAAAAAAAGTTGTACCAAAGCAAGGAAAAGGTTTGGAAGTGGGAGTAGGAACTGGGCGGTTTGCAGTTCCATTAGGGATAAAAATAGGTATTGAGCCGGCAAGAAGAATGGCAGAGATAGCCCGCAATCGCGGAATTAAAGTAGATGAGGGGGTAGCAGAAAAAATGCCCTATGAAAATGAATCTTTTGACTATGTATTGCTGATTACAACAATTTGCTTTCTTAGAGATCCCATAAAAGCACTAAAAGAAATAAAAAGAGTCCTTAAACCTGGAGGGATAATTATAATTGGAATGGTAGACAAAAATAGTTTTCTTGGTAAATTATATGAAAAGAAAAAGAATACTAGTAAATTTTACAAATATGCCACAATCTACACTGTCGAACAAGTCATAAAATGGCTTGAGGATCTGAATTTCAGTAATTTTAAAATTTATCAGACTATATTTAAGTCTCTAGATAAAATCAAGGCAGTTGAACCTGTTAAGGATGGTTATGGAACAGGGGGTTTTGTTGCAATTTCCGCACAAAAAAGGCTATAGCATAATTTTAAAAGAAATAAGTCGAAATTATTTAAATTATCAATTGGTATTATATCCATAATTATTTTTAAAATAATATCTATTATTGATTTAATATCTTAAATATTATTTATCATATTTCTTGAATTTTATTTATTTTTTACTCAAGTTTTATAATAATTTCTTATAATAGTAATAAAAGCTTTAAAGATTGGCGGGTCTCATCATCTAAGTCAAATTTATCTAAAATTTCCTCGACAAGATAAGATCTATTCCAAAGCTCATCATACTTCGTTGTGTAGACCATTATAATATTTTTATTTGTAATTTTTTTAACCCCAATAATTATCGGCTTTATAGGATCATATATAGAAAAAAATATGAAAGAATCATCAATTATAGCAAAATCATGTGTAATAACTTCCTCAGTATATCTGGTCTCGAAATCCTTTATTGAACTCCTATATCCTTTAAAAAAATCAATAACCCTTTTATAATTTGAAAGTTTATCCTTAAAAAAATTAATATTTTCAATTAATGCATCTTTATTGTATAAGAATCGAATCGTTTTATTTAATAACTTTTTAAAATTAAAATCAATAATTTTGAGAGGGAGATGTTCAAATAGATAACCGGCTCGGACTAAGGTAGGGTTTAAATGGAATCTTCCGGTGCATGTTCGGATGATTCCAGGCTTTTGAGGGATATATAGGGTCCAATCACGTTTTGTTTTCTCTAATTCAAACTCTTCTGGGATTTTCGTTTCTAAAGGAGTTTCATGAATTATTTCAACAAGATTATAAAGCATTTCCTGTTTTTTATAAATCTCATTTTTAGATTTTTTTACAAAATCATTAATAAGGTTAATAAAAATTACATTATAATCAAGATTTATTGAAATTTTCATTGGAAATCCACTCTTTTTTATCAAATTTAATTTTTCTAATTTTTTTACTAATCTATATGTCTTTTTTTCACTAAAACTCAACAGAGCAGAAATTTCTTTTAAAGTATATTCTTTATTTGATTGAATTAGTAAATTTAATAGATCAGATAATCCCTTCTCATTTAGTTCTAACATATCGAGTAAATTTTCAATATGATTATACAAGTCATTCACCAATTACACCCCTATTCTTGATTTAGAAAACTTTAACAAGGATTATTTAATACTTGCACATATTTTTTCTTTTAATATTATAAAACATATTTATAGTTTTTCTTAAGAATCCGAAAAGTAAATAATTACATAAAAATAGAAATTTTTCATAAATGCAAGTAATAGGTCTTTAATAGATTTATAATAAATAATTTTTTAATTTCCTAATATAATAAAGAAATGAAATTAAAGTAGGTAAAAACCTAATATGATGGAATTTACTCCAAGACAAATTACCCTTTCGATAGCGTTTCCAATTGTAATAGCAGTGTTTATATATTTAAGCTATAAAATACTTAAGAAAGATATAAATTACTGGGGAAATAGGTTATTTGCGTTATTTTTTGGTTCTACTGCAGTAGCGTTAATATTTAATTTGACATATTTATACAGCCAAAATGAATCAATAATCTTGATATTAAATTTAATAACAATTGAGATCATAAATATTGGAATTTTGAACTTGTTAACAGGGACATTGGTACTTTCTAAAGGAGTAGAGCGAATAATTAAATCAAAAACAATATATATTCTATTAATTTCATTTTCTATAATAATAATTATTCATATTTTGATTTCTGGTAATAATACAATAATATCTGAATACGATCCTTCGTGGTCAATCCATTTTGGTCTATATGAATTAATATTTAGCCAGTTAGTACTTCTAAGTGTAATTGTTTTTTCAATTATAATGTATAGAGATTTAAGTCTACAGATGAAAAAGAAGTTCAGATGGTTTATTATAGGGCTTTTTTTTCTAGATACAACCTTAATAAGCATAACGATCGATAATATGAATTTATTTGAATGGTTTAATACGATAAGTTCAATCTTTAATTTTATGGTGGTCATCGGTGCAATTTTGATCTATTTAGGAATAATTCGAAAATAGTAATCCTTGAATGGATTATTACATTTATTTTAAATCTTTTTTTATTATTCGAGGAATAATAAACGCTCAATTTAAAAGAGTTTTTAAGTTAGACCTACATTTAAGTTAGACATTCATTTAAGTTAAAAAATAAGGATTTTAATTGGATTGAGTTTTTTTAAGGTCTTTTGCGGGAATTAATGGGATTACAGTTAACAAAATCAAGATGGATGATACCATAAATATTATTGGAGTTGGGATTATCGCATCTTTTCCGTCAATTACAGCAGGTATTCCAAATTGAGAGGAGAGCCACCCACCTATCAGAGAGCCAGGTACCATTGTAAAAAGTACTGTAAACAAAATAAAATACCCGCTAAACTGACCTCGACTTTGTTCCGGATATAAATCTTTGATCCAAGTACCAGATGCTATACCCCAAGTCGTCATAAACAGCACCCACATTATTCCAGTTATTATGAGCAATATTAATTCATTCCATAGAGCAAAAAGAAATAATGATACACTCTCTAACAATACCGAAAGCAGTGCAATTTTTTTTCTGCCAAATTTATCAATGAGGATTCCCATCGGATAAGATGCAATTATCGAGATTAACAAAGCTATGAATACAATAATTGAGGCTAAATCAATCGATAAACCGATGTAATGCTCGAGATATATTAAAATAAAGGGAAAAAACACGTTTATAGCCATTCCCCATAACCCTGCACCTGTCAATACTAAAAAATAATCTTTATAATTTTTGAAATTTTTTCTACTGAAAGTTGTTCGAATATGTTTTATTATGCTCATATTTAATGGTGGCAACTCAACTTTTTTTGACAGAAATGCACCTGTTATTCCGAAAATGCCTACCAGTATTCCCACTATGTAAAAGAAGAAATAATAGCCAAATATATCGATCAGAAATCCTGCTGCACCATAGATTAGTAAAATGGATGCTAGTGTCATTATTTCTACAATGCTCATTGCCTTACCTCGATTTTCCAAGGTAGTCACATCTGCTACATATGCATTAAATGCTGCATCATAAGCTGTAGACCCGAAAAATGTCATTATACAATCAAATAAAATTGAAATAATAACTGCAATTATGATAGGCTGTAGAAGCCCTGCCAAAGGAAATATCGCTGTTGTTATGGTCCATAATATAAATCCTATCAATAGAAATGGCTTCCTTTTACCACTAACATCGCTCCAAGCTCCCATTAAAATGCTGGTAATTGTAGCCACTATTGCACTTGCTGCGACCATGTAGGTGACATACATGGGAGTAGGGCTTATTGCATTATACAAAAATACGTTATAATACTGGTTTTCAACTGCCCATGCAATTTGACCCGCAAAACTCATAAATATAATGCTAATCAAAACGCGTTTTGTAAGCTTCTGATTCATTATTATTCACTCATCATTTTTTCTTTTAATTCTTAATTATTATAATATGTTTTTTGGAAAATAATGCTTTCAAAAATTTCGACATTAAGGATTAAAATATTAAAAGATTCAAATTTGTAGACAGAAATTTTAAAGTTTTATTATTCTAACATTAAATAAAATCAATAAAAGAATTATGACATTTATTTTAAATCATTTTTTTTAACATATTGATTAAACCTAGTTTTTTCAATATTCATATTATTTTTTTATTTAGAATAAATGAATAAAACGAAATTTAATGGGTCAGTCCTTTTATAAACATTGTGTATATCCAAAAGGGATTTTTAATCCTTCTAAATAATTCTAAATATCAAAATATTTTGAAAATTAATAAAGAATCTCAAAAAAATTTAAATATATAATCTTATGTTCAAAAAAATGTCTAGAAATTATGGAAGGTATTAAATAATGAAAAAAAACAGATTAAATCTGAAGTTTCTTTCAATTATTTTGATTTTAGCCATGATATTAATTAATTTAGGGGTTAACTTATCCATTTCACATCAATTAATATATACAGAAGATTCAAGAAGTAATGAAATTGTATCACTTAATAAAACCAATTTCAACTTTACGGTAATTCCAATGGATTTAGATGAAATAGATAGAATACATCCATTAGGGCACCTTGTAGCGCCAAGCCATATGTTTCCTACGGACCATATTTATTTAGAACTCAAAAATGCATCAAAAATCATTCCTGTATACATGCCAGCTGATGGTGTGGTCCTATCAATAAGAAAATCAGGTGAAAATGATTATGATATTACATTAGAGTTTGCCTCTAATAAGTTAAGAGTTAATTTTGGACATATGTCGGGAATAAATTACACCTTATTTGGTCCTCTTGATTTTACCTCATGTGATAAAGTAAATGTAAATAAAAATGTTAATGCAGGAACTAAAATAGGAACAATAGGTGGACCTAATATGAATGGAGTCTGTCTAGATTTCACATTATATGATTTTAATGTTTACTTAACGGGTTTTATAAATCCTCAATTTTATAATGATCAAGTGCATACAGTTTGTCCTTTAGATTACTACATTGATCCTTTACAACAGCAGCTTTTGAATAAGGTATACTGGATAGGTGCGGAACCACCAAATTGTGGAAGAATCGATTTTGATCAGCCAGGAAAATTGGTGGGAAATTGGTTTTTAAAAAGCTGGAATGTAAATATGATGGATGACTGGGTATTTGTTTGCCCAAATTTATTATCGTTTGTATATTATAACATAAATCTATCTGAAGTTAGAATTTCAATTGGCGGAAATTTAATAAACAAGGGAAATAATGGCTCAATGATATGTTTTGTGGAGGAGAATAGTCCAGATCCTGCAAATGTTTCGGTAGAAACAGGGAAAGTAGCATATCATTTAATTCTAGATACCTGTCCTAGAAAAACTTTAAATCAGACATTGCTAGTTCAATTAATCTCTGAAAATGAACTTAAAGTAGAATTATTTAACGGAACTTATTCGGCTGATGAAATAAATTTTACTGCAAATGCAAAAATTTACGACAGAGGATCGAATTCAACACAAGAAACGAAAAAAATTAGTTGGGACTTTATTCCGCTGGCGTTATTTATACTTCTAATTATAAATATATTAATGATTATAAAAAAAAGAAATGAAAAATTAAAATGGAACTGCCTAAAATAGCTGTACAAGAATGAAATTAATATATAATTCAAAAACAATTTTCAATTTTTCATGAACCAAATTATTTTTGATTAAGCTGATAATTTTTTGATAATATTAAATTAAAATTTTTCTATATCTATACTATTATAACAGG
>CAZYEE010000242.1:0-5750 GCA_964646355.1 uncultured archaeon
TAAATCATTAAAATCAGGAAAATTGAAATTGAAAAGAAATAATAAAAAGAAAAAATTAACTTATCATGATCCATGTCATTTAGGAAGGCATTCAGGAGTTTTTAAGGAACCCAGAAAAGTATTGAAAAAAATACCGGGACTTAACTTCATTGAGATGCCTCGTAATAAAGAGAACGCTTGGTGCTGTGGTGCAGGCGGCGGTGTCAAATCAGGTTTTAAAGATTGGGCTGTTGAAATTGCTAGTGAGAGAATTAAAGAAGCAGAAGGAACTGGCGCATCTATCTTAATAAGTTCGTGCCCATTTTGTAAGACCAACCTAGAAGACGCTATTAAAGCAACAAATTCCAAATTAAAGTTCATGGACATTGTCAATTTACTAGCTGAATTAATATAATAATGTCATTACATTTCATAAATATTTTTTAAAAATGAAAATAAAAGATCGAATAAATTGCAATTTTTTCTAATTAATTTTTTATTTTTTCTATTGAACATTTATTTTGATTAAAATGAAAAACTTAGTAATTGCGATTGCAGGAAAGGGCGGAACTGGTAAAAGCGTGCTAAGCTCACTTTTAATTAAAAAGTTGAGAGAGTTAAAGAAATACAAGATATTAGCAATAGATGCAGACCCCACTCGTGGTCTTTCCAGAGTTTTAGGAATAGAAAATGTAAGCAAAACTCTTGAAGATATCAGAAACGAAATAATTAATGTTGGCGCAAGTGGTGATGACGCGATCAAATATGAACTAATAAAAACACTACCGATGAGAGTATTAGAAGTGCTGAATGAACAAGATGGTTTTTCTGTAATAGCTATGGGCCAACCTAGAACCGCAGGATGCTTCTGCCCCGCAAATACCGTATTAAGAAATGCAATTGAATATTTGCTTGATAAATTCGATATAATTATAATAGACTGTGAAGCAGGATTAGAACAAATTAATAGAAAAGTAATCCAAAATATTAATGTTCTAATAATTATAACAGATATATCAAAACGAGGTTTTGAAACCGCTAGAGAAATCAAAGAAATGAGTCTTAAATTTACTAAGACAGAGAAAATAGGATTGGTTATAAATAGAGTGAAGAAAAAATTTGATTATGTTATTGATAGCGCTAAAAAACTGGGCTTGGAAATATTTGGATTTATTCCAGAAGATGAAAATGTCTCGGAATTTGATATGATTGGTAAATCTCTACTTGAACTGCCTGATAATTCACAGTGTATGGAAGAAATTAATAAAATTTTACAAAAAATAGGTTGTATATAAAAGAATATTTTTATTAGCTATTTCAATATTGTTTTGAAAATTCGAAACTGAATGTTTTATCCTTTTATATATTTATATTCCGTATTTTTTATAACTTTTCACCGAATATTTTATGTATCTTCTATGGATAAAGATTTAAAAACTATTCAGAGCTTTATACTTATAAAAAAGAAGTGAAATTATTCATATAATTTTGTTGGGCAAGATTTTGAAAAAGACCAACTTTAGATATAGATTTTAAAAGGCGTTTTAAATTGAGTGTCAATCTGGTAGTAGAACTAGCATGGTTTATAATTCATAAATATGAGTACCAACAGCAACGTTCGGAAAAATTGCAAATAGATGATTCGAGTAATGAAGAACAAGATTTAGAAACATTTATTGAATCTTCAATTTCTAAAATTATAAAAATTATTATAACGAATGAAGCAGAATTTGATAAACAAATTAGAGATTTTATTGATAGTTATAAAGAACTATGGATGAATATTATATATAAAAATAAAAAAGTCGATGAAAAGCTAATTGGAGATTTTATAAATATATTTATTAAATTAGCCCTTCTTAAAATTCCACTTCCTGAAGATTTTTTAATGGATGAGTTTGTTAATTTTTTTAAATTGATAACATTAAATGCTATTGGTTCAAAAGATTTTGGCGCAATTGTGGATTTATTACAATTTGTAAATAAAGGTTTTGAAGAAATAAATAATCTTGATATTGATGATAAATACCTATTTGAAATTATTAATACATTATTTGAAATTTTAGAGAATTTTTACCTTTCACAATTAAATGTAATACCAGATATAATAAGTGAGTTAGAAAATATCGATATTGATAGTAATATTATCAAGAATTCAATTCATAAAATTTCTAATTTTTTAAGATTATTAATTTTTGGCTTAAAGAGCATTATGCAGTTAATTGAAGATTATATTATTTCATATACCAATGATAAGAGTTCACAAATTGAAAGTAAATATGAGAAAATGGTTGATACAATTTTTGAGTTAAACGAAATATTAAATATAATGAATATTCTGAGCTATCGAGTACTTTTTACAATGCTTATCTGGAATATACCAAAAACTGAGTTTTTAAGCTCAAACTTGAATGACCCAGATATTTTTGAAAAAATTGATTTTAAGATTCTACCACCAGATGAATTTTTCATCAATTTAAACAAAAGTATAGATTCGATTCTAAAAGAATTTTTAGAATTTACCTTTAAAAAGTTAAATATATCTCTCCAAGAAATTCAAAATTCTATTAATAACGAAAATAAGGAGAAACAGAAAAATTTAGAGGTTGAGGAAAATAAAAAGCGAAAAATCTTGGAAAAAATTTTTCCAAATAAAAATTTTAAGGATTTTAAAGTGAATAAAGAGGCATTAGATGAGCTTTTAAATTGTTTAGATGAAATATTGCCAGAAGACCTTGATATTGAAAAAATATTAAACGAAGATAATTTCAATATGGAGGAATTAATATAAAACAACCAAAAACAGTATATCTTGATACAAATATTCTTATTTATTATCTATATTCAAAATCCAATAAAAACTTTTCAAATAAGGCACAAAAATTTATTGAAATGATAGAAAAAGGAATTTATCGCGGAAAAATCTCACTTCTAGTTATAATGGAAATTATTTTAGCATTAAGAAAAATATTATTTAAATCTGAGAACTTGTCAGCTAATCAAACTAATCAAACTAATGATATGGTATCTCAAATTAATGATATAATATCAGATATTGTAATTAAGATATTTAAAATTCCAAATTTAGTAATAGAAACGGACTTAAATGAAGAGGGAAAAAATCAATTAGGGGATATTTTCTGGAATGCTTTAAAAATGATACATAATCTTCCAGGAAAAATATCTCCAAAAAAAGGATATAAATTTCTTGGACTAGTTGATATTTTTCATATATTAGTTGCAAAAGAATTAGAATGCGATTTAATTTGTACTAATGATAAAGCATTTTTAGATTATGGAGAAATTAAGATTAGATTATTAACTGATTCTAAAGAAAAAGATTAAGTATGAAAATACCGAAAAACTCCTTTTTTTTATTTCAATTATAGTTATTTTAGCTCTAAATATTATCTAAATTAGAAAATGAGAATCTATCAATAGATTTATCGTAAAGAAATGTGATTAAGTTAATATATAAATTGTATTCATCGTTATATGGCTATAGATTGCTAATTTTACTATTTGAAAAAGAATTTACAAGTATTAAAATCCTAATTATGTGATTAGTAAAAGCCAATTATTTTGAGATTAAAGTAAGGGCATTTTAATGAACAAAAAGAGAATTCGAGTTTTTTCAAAATCCTTTATGGATAAAAATATATAAATAATTTCACTTTATTTCTATAGATATATTAATTTGGATTAATTTAGACGAATTTAAATTAATTTTAACTAATTCGGAAATAACATCTTCTCAATACTATAAAAAAATCTTTCGAGTCTGGATAAGTGATTTTAATGAGCAAAAAGGTAGTTATTATAGGATCTGGTATTGGTGGAAGTTCAATAGGGGCTTTATTACAATCAAAAGGATTCGATGTTATTATTCTTGAAAAGAATTCAATGCTGGGTGGAAGATATAGTACTTATATTAAAGAGGATGAAGGAGGAAATAAATGGAAACTTGATGTAGGGTGTCATTTAGTTGGAAATTGTGATAAAGGTTCTATAGGGAAAGTTTTTAATAAAATTGGTTTGTCAGATGCAATAAAATGGGAATATGCTCGTAATCCGAGACCGATTTTTTATTATATTAATCAATTTATTAAATTTCCACAAGAAATACATAAACTTGGACTAAATAATGAAGATTTTAAAAATGCATTTGAATTATTAAGCAGATTAAATAATATTACTGAAGAAGAAATTAATAAATTAGAAGAAGAGAGGGTTGCTCTTGCTGAATTTCTTGGACAATACACAAAAAATTCCAAAATATTTTCATTAATGTCATTTATCAATGGAATGTATTTTGTAATAAGCCCTGAAATTGCATCTGCTAGTGAATGGATACGCTGCCAACGAGAAATCCAAAAAAACAAGAGTTCCGGTTATCCAGTAGGAGGGACAGGAGTTATCCCAGAGACATTATGTAATTATATTGAAAGAGAAGGAGGTAAAGTTTTAAGAAATACAGAGGTATCTAAGATAATTATTGAAAATAACGTTGCGAAATCTGTAGAATTAAAAGATGGAACAATAATAGAAGCTGATTTGATAATTTCTAATGCTGGAGTAAAAAATACCGTGAATACATTAATAGATAAATCGATACTTGATGAACTATTAATAAAAAAGATAGATAGTTATGAGTATTCATTAGCTACTATTCAAATTAAAGTAGCATTGGATAAAAAAATAACTAATCAAAAGATGATAATGTTTTTAGGGGAGGAATTTGAATTATCTCAAGTTGAGGATCGGTATGAAAATATAATGAGAATGGAAGTTCCCGATTTTCATCCGGTATTATTCTGTCCTATAATCTCAAATATAGATCCTACGGCGGCTCCTGAAGGTAAACAATTAATTTATGCTGGTGGTGGTTGTCCTATGCCCAAAGATGGATTTGAAAATAAGAAACACAAGAGAAAATGGGAGGAAGCTTGTATATCAAGTTTAGAACGAATTTTTCCAGACATTAGAGATCATATATTATGGGTAGAAACAACTACTCCTCAAGATATAATGGAATCTGTTGATGAAGATGGATGTGTTATCGGGATTGCTCAGACAAAAGATCAAATGGGAGTTAATAGACCAAGCTTTAAGCTAGATGGCATTGATAACCTTTATTTTTGCTGTGCTGATACTGGCAGAACGGGAATTGGCGGAGAACTTGCCGCAAATAGTGCTTTAAATCTGATAAAAATAATTGAAAAAGATTTTAAAGTCTAATAATTAATAAATGGAGATTAAAATGCCTAATAATAAAATTAGACCCAGTGATTTAGTCACCATGAAACAATTTGAAGGTGGCTGGATTTGGATAAAAAACATTAATGAGTTTTCCCAAAATTTGGTCGCATCAATGGAAAAATTTGAAGGAAAATATGATATTAATAAAATTATTGATTATTTAAATGGAGAAATAATAACTGATTGGAAATTATATGATGATACAGAATATATTTTTCAATTTGAGCCGTTTCCAAATACAATCATATTGATAATTTATAATAAAAATGAGGAATTCGGATCTGAAATTAAAGTTTTTTTTAATAAAAATTTTTTAGAAGAGATTCCTACTGAGGATGCTTATTGTTTTGTAGAATTATATCTAAAATTGATAAAATTATTTATTGATAGCCCAGATATACTAAATATGAAAGTAAAAGGTGAAATTATTTCAATCGATGATCTTTTGGATCTTGTGGACAAAATTAATAAAGATAAATTAAAGCACGAAATACTAGAAATTAGAGCAAATT
>CAZYEE010000243.1:0-5746 GCA_964646355.1 uncultured archaeon
ATACCAAACATGGTAATATCATCATGAATAATCCATGTTCACTAATGAAAGTGGTCTCAAAACCTATTTTTAAGGTGATACAAGTCGCCATCGAATAGAAAGTGAGATCACCAAGTCCGATTTCAAAATCATGTGAAGAATAACTGACCTCAAGAAATTTTGCTCCCCTATTTTCATTTAATTCAATAATTTTTTTAATAGGTCCTTTAAATACTGCGAATATATCATAGATCGATAGTCCTATTAGTAATAATAGACTAGTCCATGTTGGCAGAACTAATCCCAGAAATGATCCAATCAATGCACCATAAATAATTAATGCTGTATTTTTTATTATGTTGTTTTTATTAAATCTTTCATAAAAAACTACCAGTGCTAATAATGTACCTGTGAAAAAGCTGGATACAATAACCACTATAAGTGAAATAAGATCTGACATCATGAAATAATAAAGCAAGCCAATACCAAATAAAAAAATCATAAAAGAGCCCATAAAAATGAAACTAATAAAAAAGAAATAGTTTAAAAATTTTTCCTTATTATGTTTCAGAAGTAAATAGATAATTACTCCTCCAAGTGCCGCTATTATTATAAGAATCAATGCATTTAATAGGCCTATCAATGGATCTAGCGTGCCCTGCCCTTCCGGTATAAATGCTGTTGAAAAATTAAAAAATCCTGAAATTATCCCAAAAAAAGATAGTCCTAACGCCACAATAATTGCGGTTAGTATTGGCAGAACTCTTCTCCGAGTTTTTACCACTATTTCAATGGACAATGAATATCACTTCTGTGTTTTAATTTGTATAAGTCTGTTTTAATCTATATTGAACTGTTTTAATCTTATTTAATTTATAATTTTTAATCTATCAATTACCATTTTAATTTATTATTTATATTTCTTTATACTAATGAAAATTCTTCTCCTTTATTTGGAATAACCGTTTCAAGCCCTTTATCTTCAAGAGCTTCCGATAAACTTTCAGAATTCTCTTCATCCCCATGGACTATGTAGAATATTGGTTTATTATTTGATTTTTCGACGATTGAATCTACGAGAGATAGGAGTTCTGATCTTCCGCTGTGTGATGAGAGAGGGAAATGCTTAATCTCAGCTTGTACTTTTGTTTTACCATCTTTCCATGTTTGAGTTTCTAATAATTGTCTTCCTAACGTATTTGGAAGTTGGAATGATACCAAATAGATCGCATTTTTTTCATCGAAGATCAGCTGCTCTGAATAAAATATGGCGGTACCTCCTTTTAACATTCCCGAGGGCGCTATAATGACACAAGGTATGACTGAAGCACTTTTTCGTTCAATATACTTAGATTTGCTATTTGAGATAAATGTGGTATTTTTAAGAGCATTTTTATATAATTCAACATCTCTAAGATCATCTTTATAATCCAATAATGCTTTACTAACAGTTCTTGCCATACCATCCATAAAAACGGGAAACTTTACATTATAATGATGCAATATACACATAATCTCTTGCGATCTACCCACTCCAAAAGCTGGAACTAATACAGTACCCTTCTTTTCATATATAACCTTTTTTATAGACTCAATAAAGTCCTTTTCAATTTCTTGTCTCGGAGGGTGATCAACACCACCATATGTTGATTCTATTATTACATAATCTACAGAAGGAAACTCATTTATCATTCCATTCAGTAATTTTGTTTCTCTATGATTCACATCACCCGTATATAATATACGTTTCCCATCAAGTTCACATATGAATGAAACGCTTCCTGGAATATGCCCTGAATCAATGGGCATAAATCTTATACCTTTCATATGATTCCAATTAAGAACATGACTGTTTAACATAATAGAGTTATCTAGCATTGAGACTAATTCATTAAATCCAAAAGGTAAATAATATTCGGATAGTTTTAACATATCCTTAATTAGAATTTTAGTTAAGATCTTTGTAGCTGGCGTCATTAGGATATCTGGTATTTTATAGCCACTAAAAAATACCGGCATACCTCCTGAATGGTCCAGATGTGCATGTGTTAAGAATAGGAGCTGAAGATTTTTAACAGAAACATCTAATGGAGGTAATTTTGGCTTATCGTTCATGTATACTCCATAATCAAATAAATAGACTTTTTCATTTTGTTCTAATGCAATAGCTTGCCCACCTATCTGCTTGCAACCGCCTATAAATTTCAGCTTCACGAATTTTCATTCCCTTATAGTGGTTTTATGTTATAGTTTAAATTATATAATTAATAAAAATTAAAAAACAAAGTCAATAACTTTTTTGGCTAATTAATTTATTTCTATTCAAGATACTTTTTATAGAGATAGATGTATGTTAAAGACAAATTTTATTTAAAATTCTTTTAACAAAAGTAATGAAGGCAGAAAAATGGAAAATACAACAGATATTGAGATAAACATCATCTTAGAAAAAGATTACGATTTTACGGGTTATAATTTAATTACAGGGTTTCATGGAATTGGTGCATGTGGATTTATAACCGTTAGACACATAATTGAAACATTAAATTGCGAAAGAATTGGTTTTATTGAAACTAAGATGCTTCCAGCGCTTGTATCGCTTGAGAATAATAGACTAGTAATGCCATTTGAATTGTATAAATATGAAAAGAATCTGATCTTTCTACCACGATTCCAGCCTTATAGAACAGAACAGAGAATAATTGCAAGAGATTTAACAAATTGGGCTATTAAACAAAACTTTAAAGCTGCATTTCTGATAGGTGGGCTTGACTCTAAATTTAAAAAAGAGGATGATGATAACTGTCGGGTTGTACCTACTTCTAAAGCATTAGAAATGGTAAAAGATAAGGAAAATTTAACTTTACTTGAAAAAGGATTGTTTGTAACGGGCCCATTAGCATTATTTTTAACATATTTCGAGATCAGAAAATTTGCAGCATTAGCTATTTTACCTTACGCTGAACGAGAAAGACCGGATCCCCGTGCAAGTGCTGAAGCTATAAATATATTAAATGAATTTTGTGAATTCAATATTAATACTGAACAACTATTGATCGATGCAGCCAGAATTGAAAAAGAAATTGATGAAGTTATTTTACAAGAAAGATCCGAAGACGAAACAGAAGATTCCAGTAGAATGTACATTTAATTTTATCATAATTATTTAATTTTATCGTCATTTATTTTTATTTATTTTTAACGATATCAAAATACAAGCAAATTGATTAGAAAATATGTTAAGATTTTTCATTTTAAAAATAAATTTAAAATCATGTATGAATTTTTAATCATTCTTTTCCATTCTGAAAAAAGAACTTAGTTGTATATTCAGAGTATACTTATTTTTTGTCTAATAAATCGAAATGGTACAATTATTAAAAATGAATTACAACAAATATTTTTATTGTCAAATTTTCAAAATAAATTTAGATAACAATCTTTACTAATTAAAAAAATATATATATTTAAATACATAAAATCAAATTTAATTATAAATTCTAAATTATCATTAAATTATGAATGAAACTCAATTATGTAGAAAAAAAATCATAAATTTGTAAATTAATATGGAGAATGTGAATAAATATGGGATTTCTAAGAGGCTTTTTGGCTATTCTTTTTGGAATAATTTTAATACCAGTAATGGCAGTTGCACTATACATTGTTAACGATGCAGCACTCTTTCCATTTGATTATTATTCAGCGTTAGAAGCAGCAGCCTTAGGTTTAGATTTTAATCAATTGTTACCATTGATCGGATTACCAATCAATTTTAGTTATCCTGATTATGCTGGACTAGGAATACCATTGATGTCTGCATATGCTACAACAGCAGGAGGCCCTGGTCTGATTGAAGCACTTGGTACTGCCGATCTCTCTCAATTCGTTATATTAAATCTTTGGAAATTAATTGTTTGGATTGCAGCAGGATTTTTCGTTGGCGCAGTTATGTCAAAAGCAAAAAATGGGCTCCTTATGGCATTAGGATTATGGCTTGCTTGGTTCCTTTACAATATGCTCTTTGTCTGGCTGATCTTTCCAATGTTAGGTGGAGTTCCAATGACTATTGGAACTAATATATTACCATTCTTTATGAACGCTATTTTACCACTGTGCATTGTAATTATAGCAGGAGTAATTGGTGGGGCAGTCGTAAAATCTGAAGAATTCTAATTTTTTTAAATTTTTATTTAAAATTCTTTTTTTTATATTGTTTACGTAATTTTTAGATAATTTAAAAAAAGTTTACAAAAATTTTTCATCTTACTTTAGCGCCTATTTTAACTTCACTCTCAGGTGATAGAATTCTTACCGTTTGATCATCTTCAGCAGCAAGAATCATACCTTCTGATACCACGCCTCTTAGTTTAGCTGGTCTTAAGTTTACAATGACTGCTACTAGTTTGTTTTTGAGTTCATTACTTTTATAATAATCTCTAAGCCCCGCAACACACTGTATTTTCTTTTCTTTAATATCTATAATCAGTTTAAATAATTTATTTGAGTTCGGTATCTCTTCAACTGATATTATTTTCCCAATTCTTATATCAATTTTTGTAAAATCATCAATAGATACTAAATTCTTTTTATTCTCACTCATTTCAATCATTTTTAGATTTTTATTTGGTAGGTATGTTTAAAATCTAAAAGGCATAAAAATTTTTAGATTTAATTAACCTTAATGTAAATTTAAATTTACCTTTAAGAATTTACATTAAAAATAACAAAATCTAAAATGATTCGTTGATTAAAATGGTCAAATATAAAATTAAAGATGAGAGTCTGGCTGATAAAGGGTTAGAATCTTTATATATAGCAGAAATTAAAATGCCAGTAACTGCTAAAATTATCAGAGAACGATTTCGTAAGGAAAAACCCTTAGAGAACATCAGAATTGCCGGATGTTTGCATATTACTAAAGAAACAGGTGTATTGGCAAGGACCTTGAAAGCGGGAGGTGCTGAAGTAGCATTATGCGGGTCAAACCCACTATCTACACAAGATGATGTTGCAGCGGCGCTTGTAAAGGAAGGTATAAATGTTTTTGCATGGCGAGGAAATACTAACGAAGAATTTTATGATAATATCAGATCATGTCTCGATATGAAACCACATATTTTAATTGATGATGGAGCAGATCTAATCGTTACAGCTCATAAAGAATATCCTGAGCTAATAAAATCAATCTATGGTGCTCAAGAGGAAACTACAACCGGCGTAAAAAGATTTATTGCAATGGAAAAAAATGGAGCATTAAAAGTGCCGTTGTTTGCGGTAAATAATGCTAGATGTAAAAATCAATTTGATAACGAGCTGGGCACAGGTCAAGGTATAATTTCAGCTATTTATGGAATGCATATATTATTTGCGGGAAAAAATGTAGTAATTGCAGGATATGGGCACTGTTCCAGCGGAATGGCACTTAGAGCAAGAGGACTGGGTGCAAATGTGACTGTTACTGAAGTTGATCCTATTAAGGCACTAAAAGCGAAGTTTGCAGGTTATAATGTAGCCCCCATGTCCGAAGCTTTAAAAAACGCTGATATCATATTCACCGCTACAGGCTGTAAAAATGTTTTCAATAAGGAAGATTTTGAAAACTTAAAAGATGGTGTAATTCTAGGAAATTTGGGACATTTTGATGTGGAAATACCAGTTAAAGAATTACGTGAATATGCGGTGGATGTAAAAACTATAAGAAAAGACGTGGAGGAATTCACCTTTCCATCGGGTAAAAAGGTCTATTTATTAGCTCAAGGTAGAC
>CAZYEE010000244.1:0-5718 GCA_964646355.1 uncultured archaeon
GAGTGAAAGATAGACGGAATTTAGAGATAAGAAGAGAATATGACCAGATTACAGCGGATTTATTAAAAGAGAGAGATATTGATGGGGTGGTTTTAGGTGGATATATGGCGATTGTAACGGATGTAATTTTTAATAATTTTACGACAATAAATGTTCATCCAGCTGATCTTTCAATAATAGATCCAATAACAAAGAAGCGGAAATATACGGGGGACCATGCGGTAAGAGATGCGATTTTATCGGGCGAAAAGGAGTTAAGTTCCTCGGTACATATAGTAACGGAAGAAATAGACGGCGGGCCCATTATTCTAATATCAAAGCCAGTTAAAGTTAAGCTTCCTAAAGGAATTAAATTAGAAGATCTAAAAGATCCTAAGAATAGCGAATTACTTGAAAAAATTTCGGACGAGCATCAAGATAAATTAAAACAGATTGGAGATTGGAAAATATTTCCAAAAGCCTTAGAATATATTGCAAGAGGATTTCTTGAGCATGATGAAAATTTGAATTTATATTTTAAAGGAAAGCCAATACCGATGGGCATAAGACTGTAATTGCAGGCTGATCAAGTTATTTTAAAACCAGACTTTATTTTTAAACTTTAATATAAAGGTGCAATTAATTTAATATTAATAAAGGAGTAATTATATTAATAATGGAGGAACTTGCTTATTATTAATCTAATATGATATTATAAATTAAAAAAATGTGGAATACTGGGCCCAATAGCCCATAGGGATGTTTAACATTCTATAATATTTACAAATTTTTTCTAAAATTAATTTAACATTAATAATTTATTTAAATTCATTATGATAACAGATTTAACCTCATTAATAGTTTGAAATAAAATTAATAGCCACAACTCTTTTTATCCCGAGTTTTATTGAGTTTTTCAGCCAATTTAGAATTAATATTATCAAAACGTTCCAAAATTTGGTCAAAGATTTCTTTATTGTTTATTTTAGTGATAGACCTAAAGCTGAGTTTAGAAAGTAATGCTAATGCTTCAAATTCTTTATCTTTTTCAGAGAGCTTGTCTACTAATGGGAAGTTCTTATCTAAAATATCTTCCCATATTTTTTCCAATTTCTTGTTTTCATTTTCATGTTCCATTTTAATCATGATAAATAATTGGAATTAGATTAATAACAATTTTTGAAATTTATTCCAAATTCTTTTTCAAAATATGTCAAATTGGATTTAAATAATGGGATTAGAGCCGATATAAATAGGTCAAATAGTGGTAAAATGATAAATATAGATAAATAATAACGAATATCGATAAATGTTAACAAATATTAGCAAGTATCAATAAATTATGGAATAATAATGTAATTTTTTATCAAGTTTTGCCAAATTTTACCAAATTTTGTTAAATTTTGCTAAAAAATATGAACGATAAGTAAAAAAAGGATCATTTTGAAATAAACAGAATTTATATTTAAAAATTGAAAAACCGAAAGTCATATAATTTTCCTAAAAGGATAAATAATTATGGTTACTCCCGAATCAGCTGCGGCTTTAGCAAATCTAAGGGATTTCAGCAATTTTAACTGGATATTTATCACATTATTGATAATAGTGCTTTATGTATATGTCAGCGAGTATCATAAGAAAAATTACAGTATAATCTTAGGTGCACTTGGATTTTATGGAATGGACATATTTAACGAGATTTGGAATAGTTTGGTATTACATATAACAGGTGTTAGTGCATTATGGACCAGTTCAGTAGGAAACACAATGCTCATAATTTTTGTGGGTTTGAATATCGAAATTACAATGATGTTTGCGATGTTAGGGATTATATTTTTAAAAATGCTACCTGAGGATAAAAACAAAAAAATTTTTGGTGTCCCTAACAGGTGGTTTTTTGCCATATTTTGTTCAGTACTTGCAATGATAATTGAGATGTTCTTAAACTATGCTGGTTTATTGTTATGGTATTATCCATTCTGGAATTTTACATTTCCATGGCTGATAATTCCAATAGGGTATTTACATTTTTTCGTAGTGGCGTTTTGGATATTTGACATGAAAAAAAGGAAAAACCAATTAAAGGTACTTGCAGTAATTTATACAGTAGATATTGTATTGATGGCGATATTTATACCAATAGGCTGGCTTTGAATGTTAAAATGATGTTGAATCAACACTATTTAAAGCAGAATAACCTAAATTTAAAAAATATTTTTTTATTTTATTAAATTAATCCCATTTGGGTTTGTTTTGGATTGAGATAATTTGAAATATGGAAATAATGGATAATATCCAATTATCATTTCTTTTTTCTACTTAAATTAGAAATTACATTAAAAATAATAACAGAATAAGGAATACATAATTATAATGGAACATTTTGGACCAGAGATGGTGAGAATTTAGAGGTTTTAATTGATAATGATAAAAAAATTAACTTAAAAATTGAATAAATTTTTTATTTCGTAATTTATTAATTTCTTTAAACAAATAAAAATGGGTTTGATGCTATGAAAACATTCGGCAAAAAAGAACTGATATTTTATTTAGAAATGCCAGATAGTTATAAGTTGCCAAAGGATGTAGAAGTAGAGGACGAAGAGATAATATTTAGAATCTTAAATAGAAGTGTAAAAGAATGGTGCACGATGATTAGAATTAGAGTGGCAGGTTCAATGGGTATACGAGTGAGTCCAGATTCAAAAGAGTTTCAAATCAGAAAATTGCTTCCTGGAGAAGATTATGAGGATAAAATTCATTTTACAATCGAAGATAGAGGTGATATGTGGCTATTAATCACATATAATTATAATGTCGGTTCAAAAATGAGAAACTTTCACGAAAAGCTTCAATTTACGGTCAAATAAAATTTTTTAAAGATTAAAATATTTATTTTTGGTTTATCCATTTATTTCTAGTTTATTCATTTATTTTTGGTTTATTCATTTATTTCTTTTATAATAATTTCAGTTGGTCTGATTATTAATCTTATAAGATCTCCTTCTTTTAGTTCCATTTCATCAGCTGCTCTTCTTGTTATTATTGCAGTAATGATAGTAGGTTCAAGGGTTTCTAATTCCAGTATAGATATCAAACCCTGAGTATCTACTTTTTTTATGATCGATTTGATCCTATTTCTTGCGCTAATGTTCATAACATTTCACCATTATCGACTTGAATTTCAGTAGCTTTAATAATAATAAGGACATTTTTACCGGGTATTAAGTTAAGTTCATCTACAGATTCGGTAGTTATAATAGAATTGAATTTTTGGCCAATGTCTAACTGCACTTTCAGTTTACAGACGCTGTTATCTTTTTCAATTTTTATAATCTGGCCAATTATTTCATTTTTCGATTTTATTTTTAAGCCATAATATTGCCAGAATTCAGGGTATTCCAGAGAATCCTGTATAAATTCTTGAAATTGTTTATATTTTCTCAATAGGCGTTTTCCAAAAGAGGACAATTCTATTCCGCCTCCGCCACCTGTTCCTCCTTTATGGGTGATGACGGGGCTCTCGTTGTATCGGTCTTTAATTTTTTTAATTATGGTCCATGCGTATTTGTAAGAGCAAGGCATATGTTTTGCGGCTTTGCCAAGATCTTTAAATTTATCAATGAGATCTAAAAGCCTAGCTCCTCCCTTACCAAGAATATTTTGGCCATCTTTTTCGATCCAGATTTTATAATTTATTTTTAAATCTTTCATAATAAATTCAAGTTCAAATTTTGTCAGAAATTTATTAAAATTTTCCAAAGGAATTTAATAAAAGTATTCTTTTTTAATATATGTAATTTTCTCAAAATTTAAATTCTAGAGTTATTATTATTCATTTAAAAAAAGAGGCATTAAAAACATAACAATAGACTGGAAGATTGAAGAGATATTCATTAACAATTATATGATAAATAATTATCAAGTATTATTTATAATATGACGATTAAACGAATCATTAACTAATCCAAAATAGAAGAATTTTATTTACAAATAAATAATAAAAGATAAGGAACTTGAACAATGAACTTCAATATTATTAGAGTAATGTTAATGAGCTCAGAAGGTATAGAATTGGTATCAAAATCATTTATGAATATGGAGGACCCTGATACTGAGCTCATGCACAATCAATTAAGAGCCATGGCGCTATCCGCAACTTTTAATGCTTCAAAAATGTATAATTTTGGATATTTAACAAGATTAAATTTGGATGTTATACCTCCTTTTAAAATCGAGTTTGTAGAGCGTGAAATGGGTAAAAATTCGGTCATTGCAACTTGTTTTTATGTAGATGTCCAGTCAAGAATGGAGAAAGAGGTAAGAAATGGTCTGCGTCAATTGTGTTTAAAATTTGTTGATAAATACATTTCACTTCCTACCTCGATATCAGATACCGATGTTTATATGGAGTTCATTCCAGAAATAAAGAGATTTAGAGATTCTATGCTCAGAAAATCAAGGGAATTTCATCCAAGAGTAATGAAGAATTGTATATATAAAGAAATTGTATATCTAAGAAAGGACACATCTACAGACAGATATAATCAATTCTATCCCGAAGAACCTAAAGATATTGCGGATTTCTCGCTAGGTATAACGAATATTGCGACTGGAAAAACCGTATTTGAAAGCTTATTAAAAGAAAAAGATATTAAATCAAAAAATGTACTAAGGGTTAAATTAGATTGGCATCATTATAAATGTCCTGAATGTAACGCAATATTTCAAAAAAAGCAAACAATATGTGATGCAGCAGATGGTCTATGTAGAGGTGAACTTATAAGATATGATTTGAGTGCAATTGTGTTATTAGATGATAGAGATTTCCTGTTGGTATATGGAATTTCATCAAATAAAGGCATTAAAGAACCTTTGGTGGATGTGAAATTGCGTGCACTATTTTCGCGTCTTAAGTTCTTAAACAAGGAAAAAATTGTAGAGATCATCAATCAAACTAAAGATGAATGGAAAAAATTTGGACTGATGAAAAATTAGTTGAACACTTAAATGTTCAAATTACTAATTACAAACTTTTGGTTATTTTTATATCGGCTTCCACCTGTCTTTTTACAGGTTATTTGATTTATTTTTGTATGAATATTGCTATTTTTTTAAGACATTATTTATTTTTTTGTATATATTTTTAAACAATTACTTTATGTATACGTTAAACAATTACTTTTTTATCGTATTTTATATGTTAATTTTGAATACATTTATGAATATATTTATAGTATAAATTTTAAATATAATTATGAGTATGTTTTTTGAAATATCGTTAAATATTTTTTTAATTTCATTGTTAGATGTTTGGAACATTTATCTTCAAATTCTGTCGAAAGATTTTTAAATGGTATGAAAATCAAATCGAATTTTATTATTGGTTAATATAAAATTTAAATATTTGAAAGAAAATTCGAATTTTAATATATAAATCAATTACGATTTCTGAAGAAATTTTTATTATTTTTGATATTATTTTCTCAATAGTTACTATATATTGTAGATAGTTTCCTATTGAGTGGACTGGTTGTCCATTCCAATATACTACAAATCTATCAAAACATACATTTCAGTTTAAAAATCAATAAAATAAAAAATAGGATGTGAATAAAATGATGGAAACGTATACAAGAAGACAGACATTAAATAAAGATCTTGAAAAAAGTTATTGGTGGATTTTCGGAGGGAAAGGAGGGTTTACTCGCTGTCAAATCATAAATCTTCTGCTAGACC
>CAZYEE010000245.1:0-1666 GCA_964646355.1 uncultured archaeon
ATGGCATAAATACCTTCCGATCTATATTATTCTTGATAAATTCGGATATCCTATTTATTCCACTCATTTTATATCCACCTATATCTCTTACTGTTTATTTAGAACTTCACCAATATTAATACGCCTTCAAATAATTCCTTTAAATTTAATTCTTCTAAATTTGAACTAATTTCTTCTAAATCTGAATTAATTTCTTCTAAATCTGAACTAATTTCTTCTAAATCCAAACTTAACTCCTCTAAATCTATTCTATTCATATTTTAACTATCCTAATCATTTTATTTTGAATTCGATATGCCTTTTTACAATATCTAAATCCTTTGAACCACTTCCTGACAAATTCACTATCACTATATCATTTCTATCAAATTCATGCTTGATCTTATCTAAATATGCAAGTGCATGTGCTGATTCTAATGCAGGTATTATTCCCTCTAATTTGGATAACTTCTTGAATGCTTCTAATGTCTCTTTATCTGTAGCCGCTCCTACCCTTAGTCGTTTAATTTCTTTTAGATAACAATGCTCTGGGCCCACCCCCGGATAATCTAAACCCGCACTTATTGAATGTGTTTCTAAGATATTTCCATATCTATCTTGTAATAAATACATTAGTGATCCATGCAAAACACCTTTTCTTCCTAAACCTAATGCTATTGAATGTTTACCAGTTTCTATTCCTTCACCTGCTGCTTCCACTCCTATCAACTGAACCTCCTCATCTTCAATAAAATCATAAAAAGCTCCTATTGCATTACTTCCGCCTCCTATACAAGCTATTATAGCATTGGGAAGCCTATTTTCCGCTTGTATTATCTGATTCTTCATTTCTATTCCAATTACTCTCTGAAACTCTCTGACTATCATTGGATATGGATGTGGACCTACTACACTTCCCATTAAATAATGAGTATCCTTAACATTCGCTATCCAATACCTTAACCCTTCATTGATCGCATCTTTTAATGTTTTTGATCCTGAACTTACTGGAATTACTTCCGCACCCAATAACTGCATTCTATATACATTATAAGACTGTCTTTTAATATCTATTTCTCCCATAAATATTTTGGTCTCCATTCCAAAATACGCACCCGCAATTGCCGTCGCAAAACCGTGCTGCCCCGCTCCAGTCTCCGCAACTAATTTGGTTTTACCCATCTTTTTTGCCAATAACGCTTGCCCTATTACATTGTTAAGTTTATGCGCTCCACCATGATTCAAATCCTCTCTCTTTAAATATACTTTACATCCAATATCTTCACTCAATCTTCTCGCATAATATAATGGTGTTGGCCTTCCTCCATACGTCTGTAAAATCTCCAGAAACTCTTTTTTGAACTCTTTCTTCGTAGCATACTTTTTGAACGCCTCTTTTAACTCTATAAGTGCCGGCATCAATATCTCTGGCGCAAAAATACCACCAAATTCTCCAAACTTTCCTAACTCATTTGGATACTTATTTATATACTTCATCTCTTTTTTCAACCCTTTAATTCTTTTTTAATTTCATTGACCTTTTTTAAAAAATTGATTATTTTTACAGGATCTTTTATCCCCCTTTCCAACTCCAACGAACTACTCACGTCAATTCCATACGGTCTGATGTTTCTTATTATATTTTCAACATTATTTATGCTAATACCACCTGCTAAAATTATTCTTA
>CAZYEE010000245.1:1766-5695 GCA_964646355.1 uncultured archaeon
TTTCTAGGCGACTCATTAACTTTATATATAAATCCTACAGCATCTGCTCCGCCTTTCTTACATATTTCTACGTGCTCTAATTCTTTTAACCCACAAATCTTAATGAATTCCATTAAATCAGCCCCCTCAACTCATAAATTTTTTCCTTTACATTATCTGCTTTCATTATTGAAGTTCCAACCAATATCGCATCCGCACCGGATTCACTCACAAATTCTACATCTTTTCTCGTGTAAATTCCACTCTCACTTATAACTTTAATCTTTTCTCCACACATCCTTTTTAATTCCGGAATAATTATTCTAGAATTGTTCAAATCTACTTTTAATGTATCTAAATCTCTATTATTTACCCCTATTAACCTCGGATTTATCCCTATTTCATATAAATTTTCAATATCTTTTAATTCCTCAATACTATGAATCTCTATTAATGGCTCTAACTCTAACTCTATACATTTTTGATACATCTCTTCTATATTTCCTATCTTGTTTATTAATAACACATTTCTTGCTCCTAAACCATTCGCAATCATTAATTGTATTTCATCTATAACAAAATCTTTCATTAAACACGGCAATTCTGTAGTTTCCACCGCCACTTTCAAATTTTCAAAACTACCATTAAAATAATCTGGCTCTGTTAACACGCTTAACCCTATAACACCCCCACTCTCCATCTCTTTTACCGTCTGGACTAAATCCAGCTCTTCCCTCAATTTTCCTTGACTGGGCGATGAAATCTTAATTTCAGATATAATTGAAATATCATCTGCTTTTATTCTATCGCTTATTGGACTTCTATTGTCTACTTCTCTTCTCTTTATGTAATTCTTATACTTTTTTAACTCATTCTTTATTGTTTTTCTTCTTCTATTGATAATCTCCTCGAATACTGTCATAAACTCTCCTCTAAAATCTTGAGTTTCTCTACATCTCCTCCTGAAACTTCTATTAATCTCTTTAATTTCTCAATCGGTCTCCCAGACTCTATTATCTCCCTTGATAACTCCACCCCATCATATAACCTGTCAACCTTTCCCGCAATATACAAGCCCGCTGATGCATTCATTAAAACTATATCCATCTTTTCTGAATACTCACCCTTTAGTATTTTTAATGCAATCCTTAAATTCTCCTCTAAATTTCCTCCTTTAATATCTTTGATTTCCGCTTTCCTTACCCCAAAATCCTTGACGTTTACTTGATAATTCATTATTTCACCGTCCCTTAATTCTGAAATTTTCGTGTTCCCTATATTCGATATCTCATCTAATCCAGGCGCACCATGAAATACTAATGCCCTCTCCAAACCCAATATTTTAAAAACTCTCGCTATTTTCTCCGTTAACCCCGAAGAATAAACCCCCATTATCTGCACATTAACATCCGCAGGATTTGATAAGGGCCCTAATATATTAAATATCGTCCTAAATCCAAGCTCCCTTCTCGGCCCCATCACATTCCTCATCGCAGGATGAAACAACGGCGCATACATAAACCCTAAACCCACCTTCTCTATACTCTCCTCCACAACTCTAGGCTCAGTATCTATTCTCACTCCAAATCCTTCCATTAAATCCGCACTACCACATGTCGATGTTATTGCTCGATTCCCATGCTTCGCTACCTTTATACCCGCTCCCGCTAATATTAATGCTACTATCGTACTTATATTAAATGTTTTTACCTTATCTCCACCAGTTCCACACGTGTCTAATAATATCCCTCCCTCTGTCCTTGGCCTTATCTTCACACATAACTCTCTCATTATCCGCACACACACACCTATATCCTCCGGAGTCTCTCCCTTCATCCTTAATGCCGTTAAAAAAGACCCTATCTGCGCCATCGTAGCTTCACCACTCATTATCAGTTTCATTGCTCTCTCCTTTTCCTCTTCTTCCAAATTTCTCTTTTCTACCAATCTCTTTAAAATATCTTTCATTTCTAATTCCATATTTATAACCTCTACACTCTTATTGAATCTTGTAAAAATTCAGAAATCTACCTCCTATTCTTATTTTATCTACGTTTAATACCATCTATTATTCAAAATTAGATTAAAACTCAAAATTAAATATTCTAATCTATAATATTTTCTATTATTTATTTTATAATTTTCAAAAACAGTTTCTAATTTATTCAATTTCTTAATAAAATCTCTATCTTTGTCATAAACTTTCTCTATTTCCTTAATCGAAATTATGCCCAGTCCATTGACCATGCTTCCTTTACTACATTCTGGATTATTAACTGCTATTAATGTCATTAATATGACATCATTGAATTTACTAATACAATTATATATTTAAATTTTTCTATTTTCAACCTTCCCCATTATCCATATTCTCAATACCTTGAATCTCAATACCTTGAAAACATAATTCATTCTCATATTTTATATATTAAACTCCATTTCAAACCTTTTTTAAAAAAACTACCCTTCATACATTCAATTAAAACTTCATATTACCTGATAACTTCTATATTCTTTCCCTCATCTCTCTAAACATTTAGGATCTTATAATATTATAACTCATTGACCACTTTTTAATTAAAATTATTTAACAATTGAGTAAAGATTTATTATATTTCAATATAAAAATGTATTTTCTTAATCTATTCAATCTTCTGGATGAATAATTATGAAAAAATCTGTATCTATTTTCTATAATTTTTATAATTTCATTTATACTCCCATTTATACTCCCATTTATACTCCCCATTTATACTCCCCATTTATACTCCCATTTATACTCCCACTTTTACTCCCACTTTTATTAAATTCCAACCTCTTATATCCTATCCAATTTTGAATCATGTTTTAATTATCTTTTTACAAATTCCTCTCAACTATTTTTTCCTGACCGTTGAATTTATTCTATAGCCGTACCACATTCCGGACAAAATTTATCATCCGGATCTAATTTCTCACCACATACCGTACAAAATCTCGAAACTCTGGGTTTTACAGGTCTCACCTCGGACTCTACTTCCTCTTCTGCCAAATCCACTTTTGTTTCTGTACTTTTAAGCTCTGTACCTTCTCTTCCCTCCAGCAACACCTCTTCAATTGGCTCCTCTGATAATCCCCTCAATACCCCTATCTGAAAATACCCAATAATATTTAATATAACCCCAACTATCATCGTTACCACCAAAAATCCTAATACCCACATCAACGCTCCTATCTTCAAATTCCTCGCTCCTGACTCTGACTTTTTTCTTATTCTCCACGGAAATCTTTCCGCTTCCATTCTAAAAAATCTCCTCAACGCCTTATACCCTATATACACTAAAATATAACTTATCCAAACTAATAACACACCCGCTACCCAAATTAACACATCTCGCATCGTTCCAACTGGTAACATTGGAATTCGATTTGTTATATAATTTATTAAATTATATATAGCTACTGGATTTATCATTTTTGATATAAATATTATAATATTCCCTATTATTGAAATTATTATCGCCTCCACTAACCTTGAATAAAAAATCGCCAGGTTACTGCTATTTAATATCCTATTTGCCGATTTTATTTTCCCTAATGCCACCAACAATAATATTAAATTCGTTAACATCAATACACTCTCTAATATTGAAATTATTACCCCAAAATACCTAATTATAAACCCCATCATCGAAACTAAAATTTGAAATACATATATTATTCCAATCCATAAATACATCAAACCAAATGCAATAAACCTCGAATTTACAACCTTAACTTCATTTCCGCTTTTTAATTCCAATACCTACACCCTTCATTAATTAATTTAAAATCGGAAATCTTTACAAATTCTTAAATTCACCTTGATCTTATCATTTATATTCTCATATTCCTATATCCTAAGATCTTATTTAAACCTTTTTAATTTACTTCTTTATAACTTATTTTATCTCTTTATTACTCTACTCATC
>CAZYEE010000246.1:0-5647 GCA_964646355.1 uncultured archaeon
TCACCTATAATCTCAAGATTTCTCACAACAGCATCCTTTGTTTTATCGTCTTTAACGAAGTCATCGTAAGAGAGACCTGCTATATATTTCTCAATCCTTTCAATACGCTCAAGTATATCAATGATAAAAAGTTTCCAGTCCCTCTTAGACATAAACCACGCTCCCTTTTATGCTTTTCCAAAGCAAGGGTTTTTGCTTAACTGACTTGATAGTGAGCAAATCAACTTTTATACCCAAAAGATTTTCAAGTTCATCCCAAAGTTCAAAAAATTTAAGCCCTATTGGTTTTTCTAAATCAACAAGTATATCTATATCACTAAACTCATTTTGCTCTTCTCTAGCATAAGAACCAAATATTCCTAAAATAATCACTCCGTACTTTTTTCTGATTTCTTCTTTATAAGCTGCGAGTATATCTTTTAAATCTTTAAGCGTTCTCATTTGAAAAATCTCTTTTGTCTATATTTATTCTTAATATCTTTGATTAATTTATCTATTTCGCCCAATAGCCTATCAATAAGTTACTTTTCCTTGCCTTCAATTAGTAAAACAATTGAGCTCGGATGGAATAATCTAGAGTTTTTTCAAATTCTACTGTTATGGAAAATATGAGACTTTTGAATAAAAACTTTCCGACTTAAAATTATCACGATATCTAAGAAGTCTGAATAAAGTGAATTAGACCTGCGAACGATATAAGAACAGATATTAACACTTTCAATGATTTTCATTACCAATTCGTAGAATGCACGAATTGAAAAATAGAAATAAAGGAACAAATTCCGGTCATTTTTAGACCTTCTGACTTTAAATCAATCTGTTTATAAAATATCGATATATCTATATGGAAAATTAATAAAAGCAAATCAAATGCCTCCATATCATCCCCATCAATCTGAAGTTTCCCTAAATACAGCTTCATATCCAAATGGTATTCATAATATAACTGCAATTGCATGAGACTCAGCCGGAAATAGCAAATCGGCCTCAATTCTCGTGAATTTCCAAAATAAAATGGTTCTGGGCTTTCAAATAGTGCCCATAATTACTGGATGCCTCTTGATTATCCTGCCCGTTTATGTTCTTAGCAAGAGAAAGAAATCCACACACACTATCTACACAATCTAGACTTGAATTCTATAAAATATTCCCAAAAAAATCAATAAATTTCATAAATTCATAACCTATTTTTTTATTAAATCTACTAAATATTTTAATTTACTAAAATGAATTGGTTTTATTGTATCAGATCTAAAATTAGTCTAAAATCTATCGATATTTTAAGCAATTATTTTCATATAAATTAATTGAATGATCAAGGGGTTAAATCCAGTTAATCAGGTGATATTTGAGTGAATTTACTTAGATTTTCAAATATAACTAAAAATTATTATATAACAAAATTATATTATATAATTATGTTAACTAAATTACAGGAACAAATTATTCAACTGCGGAAAAAATATTTACAAACAGAAGTGGCATCAATTCTCAACACATCACAAGCGAATATTTCAAGAATAGAAAAAACCATCAAAACCAAAATAGAAAATTCCATAGAATTAATTAATTATTGTAATAAAGAAGAAATTTTGCTTAGTCAGAGATTTAAAAGGACAGCTTTTGAAAATGCGATTTATATTCTTCCGTTTTTAAAAAAATCATGGGAAATTACTGGAGTTTCAGCACAATTTATCCTTCTTCAATATTATTATATTTCTGATGAAATTGAAGTTAGAACTTTGGAACCGGAGTTCAAAAATCTGTGGGGTTGTAAAGTAATTCGTGAACCTCCTGGGCCATTATTCCAAATAATAAATGGATTACGATTAGCAATCAATGAAAAAATCGTTATTGATTGTCTAAATAGAGGTGATACTCCTGGAATTAAAAGTGCGATTATAATGATTTTAAATAAGAAATTGGACTATGAATTATTAAACAATATAATATCTGATGAGATGCGATATGTTATTGATTCGTTAATCTATACAATTAATAAATTTTTAAGTGATTATGATCTTGAAAAAAAGATTAAATTATTAAGACCTAATATGAACCAAAAGATAATTTATAGTGATATAGTCGAAAAAGTTATTGACGATTATATTCCATTTTTGGAGGAAAAATAGATTTGAATATTATAAATGGACTAAAAGATGAATTAAATTTAATAATAAAAGAGATCAACAAGAAAAATTTACATATCAAATTTTATGGTGCAATAGGGGTAAAATTCTATTCTAGATTCCATAGTAGAGGGACTTTTGATATAGATTTATTTGCGCTATCCGAGCAACAAAAAGATCTAATAGAAATTTTCAAATCAATGGGTTATCAAATATCTAGAACGAAAAGAAGGTCTGATTTAGTTTTTTTTAAAAAAGAGCCATTCAAAATTAAAATAGATGTGGAATTGAATCGGTTCAAAACTTTTGATAATGAATTTGAAATTAATTTAATTGATTATATAAAAAAAGATGGAGTTGTGTTGCCACCATTCCTTCTCTTAATTACTAAGTTATTTGCAGATCTAAATGATGATAACGTATATGATTTAGCACATTTAATTTCAGAAGGAAATCCAGAAATTGATAAATTAAAGGATTTTTTAGGAAAACTTGGTGTAAAACAAAAAATAATTCTCCAGAAAATCTCCAATTTACCCGAAAAAATACTAAAGAATAAGCGAATTGAGAAAGATATAAAAAATAAATCATTAAGAATTTTAAAAAATATCAAAAGATCGTTAAATTTAAAATAAGAGTTCTATAAAATTCAATAATTTTAAGAGACTGGTTAAAAATTACCATAATTAAGCGTTTTTTCCTAATAATTGAATTTATAAATTCTAATATGAGTATCTTTAGGTTCTATGGAAAATTTTAGAAGATAAGGTTTTTTACTGGCAAATATTAGACATCCAGAGTTTAAATCATTATCCTTAAAAATTGTTTTTAGATTTTCAGCAGAATTAATTGATATATGAATTTTAGGAATAGATTCATTAGCGTCGAATTCTGCAATCCAAACGAAAAATGTCAAAAGATCGTTAAATCCAAAATATGAGTTTTATATATGATTTCATTATATATGAGTTCATTTCTCGCTGTCTACTTTATAGATAATTTATTTTTTAAAAATTCTAGCTCTTTAGGAGTTAAATTATCTATGAATTCTTGAACTGCATTTTCCATATTATAAACTCCCCAAGTTTCAGTTTCTTCTTTAGAAACTATTCGTTTCCAAATTTTTGGGGGATATGATTTTTTGAAATTTGAGTATAATTGTATTTTATGAAAGTGCGAGGTTTTATACGGGATATTAGGGGCTAGATATTGAGCAAGTTGGTGCAAATTTGTTTCATGTAAGAAATTTTCAATTGCAAAATATAGAATCGCGCTTAAAGAGAATTTTATACCTGTCAAATATTTTAGATTTTGCTGGATTTTCAATAAAAAATTATAATGTATTACATCAAATTCAATTTCATTTTTATATGAGGTTTTTAAAATTGAAGGGAGTTCTTCAATGTATTGAATAATTTTTTTTATAGAGAATTTTTCGCAGTATTTTTGTTCTAGAAAATAATTTTCTTGAATATACTTCATAATTTTTTCTTTATCAAGCAAATATTCTTGCCATCCTATTTCTTGTAAGAAATCAAAGAAAATACGTTGAGATATGTAATTATAACGTTTAATTAAGACTCCAAATCTTCCATTATCAGAAATACAGCCAGACATCTGATCTAATTTTATCCACTCATGTTGATCGTAATTAGATCCATCAGGTAGTTTCCAATAAGTTTTTATTTCAATATGTTTGCAGATTCCATCGCATGTAGATTTATACGGGCAGAAAAAGATAGATAGGAATTTTTTCCAATTGATTTCCTCGTTTTCGATTAAAATTGTTGTACCTTTTAATTTTCTTACTATTTTAATTAATTCCTTTAAAATAGTTTCAGAGAGGTCCATTTCTACTTTGCAAAATTTTTCATCGATCATTTCAAGAGGATAATCTCGTAATAATTCTAATGCTTTTTTGGCATTTTTACTTCTACTTTTTGCATTAAATTTTATAGTGATTTTTGATGGAGTTTTAGGGCTATCTTCTTTTAATAATTCCTTATTTATTAATTGAAATTCTTTATTTATTTCGTTTTTTTGTAATAATCTTTTCCTAAAAGTTTCCATTTTATCTTCATTTCCAACAATTTTCCGTAAGATCCAATCACCTTCTAATGCAGCCCCTTCAAATTTTTGTGAAATTGTATATATTTCATCTTCTCCTTCAGGATTCTCTTTAGCTTTTTGAAAATAAAATTCGCTTAATTTTAAAAGAGCCTGAATTCTATTAAATAATAATTCATAAATTTCAAATCTATTTTCATCAGTTAATGTTTTTAATTTTTTTCTTTCAAGCTGCTCAAATTTTTTCCGAAATTTCTCATTAAATTCTTCTTTAATTTCTTTAAATCTTGAGTAATCTAAATCAAACTTTACCAATTATATTACCTCATGAATCATCCATAGATATCCTATTTTCTGTATATTATTATTTTTTGGATATTATATTTGAAGTTTTTCAAAATCTTCAATCGTTAAAAGTAAATGTATTAACTTTATTTTTCTAGAATATAATTTATAGAGAAGATTCTTATATAATTTAGTATATAGAAAAATAAACAAGAATTGAAAGTAAATTTAAAGAGATGAGTCCTTTATTAATTAATACAAAACAACAAAATTATATTGATAATGAAAATATCATATTTAATAAGTCTATAAATCAAAAAGGTTATAATAAATCTTCAAAATCAATATGTAAAATAATTTAAAAGAAATATAATAAAAATTCGATATATAATAATAGAATAAAATAAATTTCTGAATTAATATAGGATTTATATTTTTCATTTTAAAAAGGATTATTAATTACAAATCATTATTAAACTATTTTTTCAAAACTTTATGAAGAGTTATCTAAAATTAAGCAAGAAGGAGTTCAATATTATTGTTTATTTAGGTTTGAAGTTGAGAGAACAGGAGTAATAACATTATTTGAATTATCAAATTACTAGTTGTTTTTAATTTATTAAATTAAGGCTAAAAAGTAAAAAGTAAATTTTTATACCATAGTATACTAATTAAACTTATGGGTATAGTAAAAATTTCAAATAGAAAGATTTTGGACGATCTTCAAGCAAAGCTTATTTTACGGTTAGGCCGAAAGATTTCGTTGCAGGAAACATTAGATTTATGTCTTAAGCATGCTATGAATGATTTTGAAGAGTTAGTCAAATTAGCTTCCAATGCGCCTGCGTTAACTCCGGAGGTTGCAGAAGAGATTATTGATTTTTTTGAAGATGCGGAGAGTATACCATATGATTTAGGGGCAGAATTTAAAAATAAAGATGATCAAGATATTTATTCTTTATAGGTGAGAAATTAATGGCAATTTTCTTGGACACGGGCTTTTTTTTGGGGTTATGTCATCCGAAAGACCCATATCATGAAAATAGTAAACGCTTATTACGGGAGATGAGCCGTGGTACATATGGATTAATTTATACATCGCCATATATTATTGCTGAAACTTCAACCCTTTTGCTTATTAGAACTCATAATCATTTAGGATTATT
>CAZYEE010000247.1:0-5619 GCA_964646355.1 uncultured archaeon
AAAAAGAAATTCCTTGTTAGAGCTATTATTTTTACGGACAGCTTTAATAATATCATTTTAAAAAGAATGTTTTCTCCTATATTCGGTAGATTCTTTGAACCTTAAATAATGTTTTTATATTATCCTTTATTTATCTGAATTATTATTAAACTATTTCTAAAATATTATTGTTAAATTCGGTTTTATTGCAAAATCTGTATTTTATCAAATAATAGATTTAAAGATTAAACTAAAAAAAAAATAGTTTTGGAAAGACTTTACCTCTAAAATAAAGGTCTATGTTTTATATTAGTAATAACAAATAAGGTATTTTAAAAGTTTATAAGAATTATATAGTTTATAAGAATTATATGTGAGAATATAAAATAAATTGAGGATATGTTAGACATCGACCCTTAAATGTAATTTTTTTACCAATTCTTTATATCTATTTCGAACCGTTACTTCGGTTACATGAGCTATTTTTGCGATTTCTCTCTGTGTTCTTCGTTCGCCTTCTTGAATAGCGACAATATAAATGGCTGCTGCTGCTAATCCTGTCGGATCTTTTCCTGCAGTTAGCCCTTTTTCTTTAGCCAGCTCAATCAATTCTGCAGCCCGTTGTTGAGTTCTACTTGAGATATTTAATTCTTCGCCGAACCTTGATAAATAATCAATCGGACTGGCGACAGGCATTCTTACACCAAGACGTCCAATAACAAGCCTGTAGCTTCTACCTAATTCTTTCTTATTAACACGGGTATATTGGCAAATTTCATCAAGAGTTCGGGGAACTTTACGTAATCTACAAGCAGCATAAATGGCTGCAGCAACCATCGCTTCAATAGACCGCCCACGAATAATTTTTTGCTCAATTGCACGCCTATAAATTACGGCGGCGGTCTCTTTCACTCCTTTTGGTATCCCTAACTGACTTGAAAGCCTATCGAGCTCGGACATTGCAATTACAAGATTTCTTGCACTTGAACTATGAACACGAGTTCGAATTTGCCACTTTCTAAGTCGATATATTTGGGCTCGTCGTTTGGGAGAAATTTTGCGCCCATAACTATCCTTATCGTGCCAGTCGATAATGGTACTCAATCCTTTATCATGGATTGTATAACTTGTAGGTGCACCTGTCCGAGCGCGTTTATCTTTCTCTTCAGTATTAAAAGCACGCCATTCGGGACCTTGATCAATTTCTTTTTCTGTAATTACCAATCCACAAGTAGCACAAACAGTTTCACCCCTCATGGCATCATTAATAAGGTCGACCGAGCCACATTCAGGACAACTTTTAACATATTCAAGAGAATGTATATCAGTATAATCGTTTCGGTCTGGAGATAGAAGGACCATTTGTTTTTTCACATCCTATTAAGATATAATTTAGATTATGATTATTAATATATTTTTAAAATGATGAATTCTCATATAAATATTATTCTAGTTCGTATGTTTGTTTTAGTTTTTTATATTGAAATTTAAGAATTTTTGTTTATCTATCTCTAGATTAAATCTTTATAATTTCTTATTCTAGATTTATAAATTGTTTGAGTTTATTTATTTAAGACTTCATATCACTTGAATGATACATTTTAATCGATACACAAAATTTATATATATATTTCTTTTTCTGCTTTTAAAAGTTAAGGGATAAAATTTGTTTAAAATTTTAACAATTAGTTAATTCCCATATAATTCCCACTATATAAATTCGCATGGAATAGGGCTAAAATGATAAAAATTGGGAAGTTATTTTTATATTTTGTTTCAATTCTTTTTAATAATACTCTATATATGATACTTAATCCGACAATTTGTTATGTAATTTTAACCCGCCAGATATTAAAAATAAATACAGATAATCTAAATTTTTTAAGGATTTTAATGTGATAAAGTAAAAAATATCCGAATATAACATTAGTATTTGACATATTTTTATAAAATAATTAATATTTTATCTTCAAATAATAATTTATTTTTTAAAAAAAATTAATTTTTAGTAAGTTTAAATTGGGTTAATTATTGCCATAAATGTTTAAATATTTTGATATATATAGAAATAGATTGTAATAAAAATTAATTTTAAAGAGGATAATACTTTGCATTATACAATTGAGAGTGAAAAAAAAAATAGTAAAAAGAAGATGAATAATTTGTTATTAGAAAAAATCAAGCAAATTAAATTCATATTAGATGTATTAGAAGATGAAATAAAAAAATATGATTATGACAAAATTACAGATAGTATTACTTCACTTAATATGTCCATTAACGCGTTTTTTAATGAATTAAAGGAACTGTAATCACAAAAAATTCAACAAATTCAATTAATTAATCAAAAATTTAAGGGAGTATAGGGACAATAAAATAGATTGCGTTATGAATTTATTAAAGAAATTTATAATAGCAAAATTTTATAAACCATTTTGTAAAAAAGATTCTGAGTAAAAATGTCAGAAGCTGATATTCTAATTGGTAAAAAAGGCGTTATAATGAATTATAGAAGAGGACGGCACACTCAATATAAATACCAAATGTTAGTTAAATTCGATGGATTTAATACAGCCAGTGAAGCAGCTAAACTAATTGGAAAGGTTGTAGTTTGGGAAACAAAAACAGGAAAATATATCAAAGGTAAAATAACCAGACCTCATGGTAAAAAAGGAGTAGTTAGAGTCAGGTTTGAAAAAGGTTTACCTGGTGAATCATTAGGTACTACGGTAGTAATTAAGAAATAACTAATGTTTTATTAATTCCATCCATATAAATTATTCATCTTATTATAAATTACTTTTATGTTATAGTATAGATTACTTTTATATGTTAGTTCCTACATTTTAGGTTTATGAAGTCCATTAGTTATTAAATTTTACCTAAATATTGAAAAAACTTCTTAATTTTCTTATTATAATTTTGATATACATTTAATTTTAATAAATCAATCTAGTTTTATTTATTTTATTGGTTAATAAGATAAAAATTATCAATTTTTAATATATTATATTTAGAAAACTTCATGAATCATAACGTAAATTAATTTCAAATCTATATATATTAAATGAAAATGGGTGTAGAATGTTAATAAATAGAACCCTTGAATTTGAAAAATAACAATATGATTCGTAAAATATAATTTGATTTAAATTAATTCAATTTGATAAAATCATAAAGATACCGAAAAATCTTGAAAATTATAGCAGTCAAGTATAAATTGGAACATTAATTAGGTTTTATATTATAATTCACATATTATTTAGAATCTAATTAGTAGAATAATAATGTTAAAAATTAAATTAAGGTAATAATTATGGAAAATAACTTAGAATTACTTAATAAAGATCTGATAACGGGATTGTCATATCAACTTAAGGAAAGGGAAATCCCTATTCAAATCCCTGATAAAATTATTTTTGAGCTGCCAGAAAGAATTATGGTATTAGGAAATAATAAATTATTGAGGTCCACAATTGATTATTTTATTGATTTAATGATAAAAAATGAGGAATATAAAGGGAGAATAATTCATATTGAGTTAGAAGATTCAAGAACTATTGAGGATTTTTCCAAGCAAGATTATTTATTCACATTATGGTCCGTTGGCTTAAAAAATAATAGCCCTGAAGAACGATGGGATTTAATATCATCAATTAGTCGTGTCATACCTTTAGAAAAATGGAATGACATAATTGAATATGCAATAAAACCTGATCTTGAGGTTATAATTACTCATTTTCCCAGTTCATTTCAATTATTTGGCATTGATGATTCAATAAGGAATAAACCCCCGAATACATATGTAGGTGTATTAACCTCGATTTTATATGAAAGATATAGAAGATATAAAAGTAAAGAGCATAATTTAAGCATTATCTCCTTGAACCCGCTATTTAAGGGTAAAAAAACTCTAAGAGATTTAATACTTGAAGCGGGTAAAAAATGGTATTTGGGTGAACCATTTTTATCTTGGATTAGATTGAAAAATAGTTTTTATGATTCAATTCTTGATAAAATAGATATAGGAGAGTTGGATGAGGATGAAAAAATCGGGATTTATAAAAAATTAAACTACGAAGATAGGTTTATTACAATTACTGAAAATTATTATAAATGGATTATTAGCAAAAATAATACTAAAAAGCAATTTCCTTTACCGTTAAAAAGTATAAATCATGAATTTACGGAAAAAATTGATATTTTTCATACATTAAAAACATGGTTTGATGCGCTTCTTGTAGCGTTTATTCCTCTTGCATATTTGTCAGGATATGATAAACCTAACGATGCATTAATGGATATAATAATCAATGAATTTTTTGAGAAATTTCTGTTTAATACGATAAGACGATTTATAGATCTATCAGAGGATAAAATACTGGAATGGGAGAGAATGACAATAAATAGGTTAAAAAATCCATATAATAAACGAACTCTGACAGATATGAGTAAAAATTTAATTCAAAAATTTAGAGAGAATTTTTTATTTAAAATGATAGATCTTTATGAAAAAGAAAAGAAATTGCCGGACTATATATTTTTTATTTTAGCCACTTTGTTAAAATATTATAATGTTTTTGAAGAGAATGGAAAGTATATTGGGATTAGGGAAGCATATAAAGAAGAGTTATCTTTAAATAATATGGAGGATTTATTAACAAAGAAAAACGAACAATTTGATGAAGAAACTCACGTGATGGACGAATCTCAAATCTATATAATCGACGACCGACCCGAAGTTTTAAAAGAGTTCTCAAGTGTTTGGAAAAACGTAAAAATTGACGATATAAAATCAATAAAAATATTCTTAGGTTATATTTTAACCCAAAAAAACATTTGGGGAATGGACCTGACCTTATGGCCAAATCTATTAGATCGGACAGCCTACTACTTGGAAAAGTTATTACATGAAGATATTGGAAAAATAACAAGTGAGCTACTACTCGGAATTGAATAAAATAGTGGTATTATTGAAAAAATACATATTATTAAAATTAAAAATTAATTTCCTTGAATGGTGAAAAAAATGCCCAAATATGAAGGATTGATATTTAGACCGCCAAGTGAAGCAGATTCATTAATCTTGCAAGTAGAAATTGGATGTTCAAACAATGATTGCACATTCTGTTATAGTTACAAAGATAAAAAACTTAGAATAAAATCAATTGAAGAAATTGAAGACGATATAATAGATACTCTGCCCTATGCTAAATTTGTAAGAAAAGTTTTTTTGGCAGATGGAGATGCACTTGTAATAAAAACGGATAAATTACTAAAAATATTAGAGTTATTAAGGATATATTATCCCAATTTAAAAAGAGTGGGTATTTACGCTACTGCATTGAATGTATTACGAAAAACTGACGAGGAATTAAAAAAATTAAAAGATGCGGGATTGGGAATTATCTATTTGGGTATAGAATCAGGAGACGATGAAATACTAAAGAGAGTGAAAAAAAATATGACTGCAGCACAGATGGTAGAAGCATGTAAGCGAGTCCTGAATATAGGATTTGAGTTATCTGTTACAATTATTTTAGGACTTGGTGGAAAAGAAAGATGGAGAGAAAATGCAATAAAAACTGCTGAAGTATTAAATAAAATAGATGCTCCCACTTATATCGGAGCCCTTACCTT
>CAZYEE010000248.1:0-5616 GCA_964646355.1 uncultured archaeon
ATTTAATATTCTCTTATTTTATTAATTTTATTATCTATTCACTGTAAAAGTAGTAAAATTATTTAACGTTTATTAAGATAACTCTATTTCTTGAAAAATTGAAATAACTATTTTTTTTGTTATGATTTTCCCTTATAATCTTTAAAATCCATTATTGTCTAATTAAAACCAAACTATTTTTTTTCTATCTTCTATTAATTTTTTATTATTACTTAAAATTCTCTAAATACTTGAAAAAACCTATTCATATATCTTTATATTGCTAAAATTATAATTTTAGTAATTCCAATTTCATAATTTTCTAATTAAACCTATCTATGATCTCTTATCTTTTCTAAATCCTTTTATATTAGCTTTAATCTTTTATCATCTTCATTTTATTATTTATCTATTAGTTTTCCACCCTACCGACAAAATTTATATATTATTAATGATATTATATTTTATAACCAAAGTAGGTCTAGTAAACTTAACATACCTAGTAGACTTTATAAACTTAATAAGTTTAAATATCTAGAAAATATAATAATTCTTGATGATATGCATTTCTAAGATCTCAATAAATGAATTGATTAACTACCTATTAAAATCCCGACTAAATTCCAAAAAACAATACATTATCATTGATCTTGATGATACAATCTTTGATACCTCTTTAAGACGCCAAATATCTTATTGCAAAATTCAAAAACAATTCCAATTACCTAAACTTCAATCTATTGTCTTTAAAAATAATTATGGTATATCAAATATTCTTAAAAAATATCGTTACGAACCAGAATCACTAGAAAAAATTAATAAGAAATTCCTGTCTGTATTTCTATCCCCCAAACTAATTCCAAAAGATTCAATCTTTCCAGGAGTAAAAAAAGCATTAGATACCTTCTATAATATGGGCTATATACTCATATACCTCACTGGACGGCACTCTGAGTTATACAAACCTACATTGAAATCACTTATAAAACATAAAATTTTCTACGGTCCAGAACATTCAAAACTGGTAATCAAACCTGACTTATCAATTGACGACCTCTCCTTTAAAAAAGAGTTCGTCCTTAAATTCAAGCACCCCAATTCCATTGTTTGCACCATCGACAATGATTCTGAGATATGCATCACTTATAAAAAACTGCTTTCACCAAAATCTCTTGTAATTAGGTTCAATTCGGTCCAAAAAGATTCTCTGGTATATCCTGGGCCCATATTGAACTCGTGGAATCCTCTATAAACCAAATACTTGCACGGATTATCGAATTTACATAATTATATCTCCTATAATATGAGCTATAACAAAATCTTCAAAATTGGTCAAAAATAAAAAAGCTATGAATCCAGAAAGATGTTATATAACAAAAACCTTTATAATACTCTAAAAAACAAAACAATGACCCATAAAACTACAGCTTAAAATACTCATATACTCCAAAAGTTAAAAAAACTTTCCCAATTGTTTATTCCTTTAAATTTAAAATCTGTATGTGACCTTATATATAGATATTATAATCAGATATTGAATTTAATAATATAATTTGAGGTAATGAATTTGGATTATGTTGTTAACCCTTATGTGGTCCATATTGCCTTTAATGGTGATGAAGTTGAAAGAATTACTGAACCTATTATTCAAAGTAAAGCTGATAAAGCCTATATTTTTACTTATATCGAAGAAAAAATAGATGAAGATGGTAATCCATTTATAAAAGTTGATCAGATGCTACATCGCTATAAAAAAATTGTTAATATCCTTGAACGACATAATATTGAAGTAGTCAAAGATATTCCTGAACATATTAAACATCTTAAGAATAAAAATGGTGATCTTATTGATGGAATACCAATTTCATATCATGATTATGTTGCTATCATTCAATATATCTCTAAAATCATCTTTTATGAACGTGAACAAAATCCTAATGTAATTATTACCATCAATCTCGCTGTAGGCTCTAAAATTACTGCTATTGCAAGTATCGATGCTTCCCGTATCTGGGATGTTAATGTCATATATGTCCAACCTCAATTCTGGAATATTCGAACAACGCCCTCTGAACCATTAAGCTCAGGTAGAATGGACATTCTTAACCCGCCTAGATTTGATCTGGTGCGCCCTGAAAACAGACACTTGCTCGCGCTTAAACTCATTGATAATGATATTAAAAATGCTAAAAATACATTTCTTGAAAACCTTGAAACTATTGAAGAGATTCTTGGTATTAACCTTAATATTAATCCTGATATTTTTAATGATCGAGAGCTCATTACAAACATCTTTAGCTCTGTAAGAACAAATTTAACAAATTTAGCTCCGACTATTGTTCAAAAAATTAACCGATTACTCCAAGATAATATGGCTTTGTATCATAAAATTACTCGCGGCATTAAAAAAAGTGAATTTTTAAAAATTCTCCGCAAAAATAATCTCCTACATTCTCCTAAATATCAAGGCATTAGTATCGAGGAAGCACTCACTCAACGCCAAATATCCACCCTCTATGGCTCATTAAACAAACAATTTGTTAATCCTCTCAAAAAATGGGGCCTTATTACTGAATCCAATAAACATAAAAATAAAGAAATTCAAATCACTAAAAAAGGACATCTATTCCTTCAGATGTTTAAATATGATATCGAAAAGGAAGCTAAATCCTATTTTCCTAACCAATTCATTTAAATCTTATAGTAAATCTCTATCCATTGATCCTGATACCTTTCTCAAGCCTTAATGTTTTTAAATCATAACATTATATTGGTCTAAATTCATTCATATTCTATATACGAGTTTATAGGCCATTTTAATTACATTAATCAATTATAGATATTTCAAATATTACTGTGCCTCCATCTGTATATTCGTAAGGATCTAAGCACTGCACATATGCTGTCTTCTCACCTCTATTTCTATTCAATCCCAGCTCTCCACCTTTTAAGACCTTCAACGCGTTATAATATGGCATGATCGATGCTAACGAATGCATGCATATTGGAAATTCCGTTCTTAATATCCATCCATTCTGTATCTTAAATTCATCACCCACTTTATAAACAGGACATCTTCCTTTTATTTCTTTCACTCTAACTATCAAATCCATCTTTATTTTCACCTAATACACTTCTATTTAGTGAAATAATTATACATTCTTTAATAAACTTGCTAACTTGTATTCCTTTATTTGCAAATATTTATTTAATAAAGCATAGCTTTTAATAATTTATATGACTTTAAAATCTGTTATCTATTTCAGAAAAAACTAAAATTTTATTTTTTTTCTAAAAATTAATCATATTAATAACTTATTCTCCTATTTTTTACGAATATTCTTTATCAAATAATAATTTGCAACTTTAAAAATAGAAAAAAGGTTTAATTGATTTATATCATTTTTCATATTTAATTTAGAGTGCCTAAAAAACACTGGTTTATAAACCTATTGCCTTTAAATTGTTCCATTTGAATTTTTTATACTGTATTAATGAGATTATTGAAATCATTAGCGGAATTAGAATATAGCCTAATTCAAAACCTGGAATTGCCGTTGTCGTTTCTTGCACTTCTGGTATGCTATATTTAAGCACAATTAAATCTCTATCAACACCCCCTACAGCCTGTGTAGAGCCAGTAATATAGAGAGAATTTTTGATCGACAAAACTGAATAACCATCATCATATTGACCTTTGTGCCATGTCATGGACCAGGGCATATTGCCATTAACGTCATATTGTAAAACAAATAAATCCCAAAATGCATCGGCGGCATAACTTTTCGTGTGCCCTGTTATAAAAATATTATCATTAGCATCAATCGAAATCCCATATGCTATATCACTATCACTATCTCCCCAAGTAGAATTCCAGATATTAACTCCAGTCGCACTATATTTTAAAAGAAAAACATCTTCTTGCCCAAGCCCAAAACTCTCTGTCTCCCCAGTCACATAGATATAATTATTGCTATCCAATGCTATATCATGTCCTTTATCATCTCCAGTTCCACCCCATGTCTTGTTCCAAATTACCGAATAAGTAGTGCCCATATCCAACAATCTCATAATAACTACTTGATAATTCCCAGAAATCAATGATTCACCTACTACATATATATCATCGTCCTTTACTACTATTCCATTCCCATTATCAGTACTAACATCACCCCAAGTATAATTCCAGATCAAATTCCCTGATAAATCAAATTTTGCTACTATCAAATCATTTAATCCTGATCCCCAACTCTTTGTATAACCTGTTATGAATAAATGGTCATTCTCTGCTGCTATATCCCAAGCCTCCTCATAATCTGTTCCACCCCAAGTCTTGTTCCAGATTAAATTACCATCTGTATCATATTTTATTATTATTATATCGAAGTAATTCCCAGATATATAATATCTCCCTGCTAGATATAAATAATTCTTATAATATACCAGCCCAAAACCCTTATCCCAATAAGTACCCGAACTTGAGAGACTTCTATTCCATAATAAGTTCCCATTTTGGTCAAACTTAATTAAAAATAAATTCACCGAACTTGCACCCTGGTCTATCATCCCTGCTACATATAAATATCCATTGTCATCTACCACTAACTTACGACCCTCATCAACACCGCCTCCACTTCCTATTATCGTAAAATTCCACTGAAGCTGATATCCCGTAGAACTACTAGCCTTATTTATTATAAACCCTCCGTCTGTCTCTTGGAACCCACCTTTCCAATTTGAATTCATTGTAGAATAATTTGTAGTCAAAAAATTATTCTCGCTAACCATAATAAACGCTATTAATATCATCGCTGGGATTATAATTAATATAATACTTATCTCCAGCAATCTATATCTATTCTTAACTTTTCTAATCATTTCAACCACGTATATATCTTATTTTATTAATATTCATTTTTTGTATCCTAAATACATTATCATCATTAATTGCCTAATTCTTTATTATCGATTTTTTTATTTTCTCTTAAATTAAATATGGCATAATTTTTATTATATCTCCTTTTGTTTATACTTTATTTAAAGAATTTGGATAGAAATGTAAAACCAGTTAATATATTGAATATCTTATTTTTTATTTTGAATATTTTTATTCTATTTTTAATTCCTATTATTTTAATTGCTTGCTTCAAATTTTTAATTTCCTTTTTATGCGATGTTGGTCTTATTACCTTTTATCCATCCTTTTACTGTTTTTTTATAGCCCTTAAAATTTATTTTAATTTAATCAAAAACCGCTTAATTCATCGATTATTTTAAGGAGTGCTATTACTTTAAATTTTTAAAAAGTGATATTTTAAATTTTTAATAAGTGAAATTCAGAAGAGAAGTTATATGTTTTATCAGTTCAATAAAAACTAATTCCTGTTTTGTTTTATTAAGTTTAAATAACTTTCTCTCTATTATATTAGATGAGATTGTAAATATATAATCAAGTCTAATCACACTATCTTTCAAGCAACCCTCCTCAGCTGTAACTTTAATTCCATTTCTTTTAAGATTACTTGTCATTCCCGCCACAACGATATTATTATACTTATTAAATAATACAAGAGCTGGCCTTTTCTTACTTCCTTTTCCATTTGGGGTAAAAAATATTCCCGGGGGATGCCTAGAGTA
>CAZYEE010000249.1:0-5598 GCA_964646355.1 uncultured archaeon
TAGTTTCGATTTTTCATCACTTATTTCATAGATTTCCCTTTTCTCACTTAATATTGATTCCATATACCAAAATACTGCCTCTATATATCCATTCAGATCTTCAGTCGGAACCCAGCTTGCTCTTTCCCCTGAAAATAAAAATCTTATTTCAGCATCTCCAAAAATTTCTATATCTTCTTCATCTTCATAGTTAAAAAATGCCATATGTACATTTACTTCTGGAAAAAATGTAAGTGTAATAGTGTAATCTTCTCCAATGCCTATATTCTCTATTTTACCCTTTAATCTATTCTTAACCAGCATACTGATTTTTTCTGCTGAATTGTTTAGCAAAATATCTACTTTTTCTCTTCCAAACTCTTCTAATTCTCTTGCATGGGGGGATTTTATGCCTTTATATCCGTCTATTTCATTAGCTAAAATAAATCTTTTTCTTATTTTATCCAATTAAATCACTTGATCATTAATTTTTGATATAGGTACTATCTAATCTAATATCATGAAGGAATTAAAGTTTTTTATTCATACAATTTTATCAAATTAATTTTTGATCTTTTTTAAAAAATTGATTCAAATCCTTTATTATTCAATTATAATGACTTTTAAAAATAATTGGTATAATATGACCGTGAATTTTAAGTAAAAAAGTTGTTTTTACTAAATAAAAATAAATTTTAGAAATAGTCTGAAACTTAACAAATATTTCTTTTAATATATATTTAAGAGATTATTGATATTATTTATTATTAACTTTTATGTTTATTATTAAATAGTTTTACTGCAATTGGCACTGTTTCTTGGATCTCTTCTTTTGATACCAGCCCAACTGCTGCACCTGAAATGTTATGTTTTATAAGATATTCAAAAGCCTCTTGTGGCTTTATCCTACCAGCAGCTAAAGGTTTCATAGCAATAAATGTTTCTTCTGATTTATCTACTAAATCTTCTAATTTTTTTTGAATGCTCATCATATAACCGATTTTATTAAAAGGGATCAAAAAAATTTCGCACCCTAAATTATTATCTTGAGCAAATTTTATTGTTTTAATTGGTTCATGAGTCGCAATACCAGGAATAACATTATAACTCCTGATTTCTTCAAAAATTGAAAGGATCATGTCCTTATTTCTTCTATCAGATATATTACCATGAAGAAAAATTACCTTACTCTTGTAGCGTACTGCTAGGTTTTTGATATTAAGATTGCTCCAATGCGTAGATGCAAGAACAATATAATCCGAATATTTTTTACACACAATATCTATTGCATCAGCTACTTTGCCAATATCAAGCATCTCAATTCCGACTGCTCCTAACTCATATGCATATATCATTAATTCACTCATCAAATTGGCATTATTCATAAATTTGGCTCGCCATTCTAATCCTCTAAATCCAAATTGTCCCGCTCCCATAAATGGAGACGTCCCAATCATAACAAATGGTAATTCTATATTATTAAATTTGAATTTATTCATTATAGACCCTGCTTTTACTATATTATAAACCCTACTTTTATAAAATAATTTCATTATTTATTTATCCAAATAACCCAATTAAATTCTATAAATTTATAACCAGAATTAGAATATAATTCTTTAAATTAATATGATAAATTAAGATATCAATTAAATAAAATAAATGTATGGTGTAAGTTTTGGAGAAAAAAGAAATCACAGAAGATCAATCACGGATGAGGAAATTTTTTGAAACTAGTGAACCTATTGAACTTAATAAAGGAAAACTTGGAATATTGATTCTACAATGGGCTGCAATTATAGCTATTGGTTCAATCTGTTTAATTGCGTTAATAACACCCGAAAATTTGGAGGTTTTGTTTGCATTATTCTTGTTAACAGGGATCATAGCAACTAATGTTAATTTTTGGATAATATTATTCTTATTTTTAGCGATATCAACAGGCATCAGTTTTCTTGCTGTAATTACTATTAATAAATTATTGAGGAAACACGGAGCTGGTGTCATAAAATTTTCCATGATATTTGTGACGATTTTTGTTTGGGTAATTATGATCATATTTGTATTCTATTTAATAAGCGCAGGCGGATCTTATGAAGTATTCTGGTGGTTATTGCTTCCCGCATTTTATACTTTTGTATTAATAATCTCATTCACCAAATGGAAACCAGCACTAAGAAGAGCAGGAATGATTTTGAAACTTACAGGACAAGTAGTTCATGAAGAAAAAGGTCTTATAGTTCCCGCAGTATTGAAAGTATTTTTAGTTGGTATGCTCACCAGCTTTTTGGGATTCATTGATTTATACATCATGATTTTACTGTATCCAGTACTAACAAATGAACTTGCTGTCTGGATTGTTGGAATTATCATTTTTTTCTGTGAATCCTTCTATATAATTTTCAATTCAAATGTATTAACTGGAGTCACATATGCAATCGCATATATCTGGTATCGAAACAAAGATCCAGATTTACGAGATGGATTTGCTGTAGCTCTTTATCAAATGGGAGATATCGCAATATTTTCATTACTTAGTGCTTTAATACAAACTATTCGATTCATTTTAAATCAATTAGCTGGTAAATCTGGAAAAACAAACCCATGGACCGCCCAAGGTTTTAGACTTGCATCTGGAATTATTGGTTCCGTTTGGTTCTATGTGAACTATTTCACTTTACCATCGATTGTTATCGAAGATAAACCCACTACTAAGGCAATAAAAAGCTCGGTCTATAGGTTATATGATAATTTTGCGGATGTATTTATTAAAGAATCTGGTGTAAAAATGGCTTTCAATTTGCTAACATTCTTGATGATTGTAATATTTGCACTCGGTGGCGCATTATTTGGAATAATAATCTACTGGGCTTATATGGTCCCCTTATTGGGCTCTGTCGATCTCGGATTGATGGCAGTCATTGCAATTATCGGGGCAATTCTATTCATTGTAATTTCATCAATCGTTACGCGCCCTATGTTTATGATGTACAATGATGTTTACATGACATTTCTTTTTGGATTCATTCTTGACAAAGAATCCGGATTCAGCTTACCTGTTAGATTACCAGAAAACCTCCAAAATGATTGGAAATCTTGGTACGAACATCATCCCCCAATCAGACGATGTCCTAAATGTAATATGGCTGTCCAACCAGGTGATGAATACTGTCCAAAATGTGGAGCTAGAGTTCCACTTGAATAATATTCTCTTTTTTTATTTATAAAAAATAATAGTCCACAAATTTATTTTATAAATTCTATAATATTGAAATCAATTTAATTGAAAATATCCCATGTAAAATCCAGAGTGATGAATTTATGATACTTTTAGATAAAATTATATTAACAAAAGTTCAGTTGAAAATTCTGGAGAAATGGGCCAAAGAATGCCATCCAATCGAAGCTCCCGCAATATTAATAGGTGATATTGATGAAGACAAAAAAGTAGGAATAGTTTCAGATGTTTATCCAGTGAAAAATATCGAAAATAGTACTGTAAGCTTCAAGGTGGACCCAGAAGAACAATATTCAATTTATAAAACCGCCATTGATAATAATAAAAAAATTCTTGGTATCTTTCACTCACATCCTATGGACCCTGTTCCCAGTAGCATTGATCTTCCTTACATAAAATTACATAAAAATGTCTGGATAATTATGAGCACTACTAAAAAAATTGAAAATTTAAAAGCTTATCAATGGGCTGATAATAAGATCAATGAAGTTAAAATAGAAATTGTTGAATAAAATATCTAAATAATAGAAATTAAAAAATAATTAAAGTTTGAGTGTAAAGTGTAAATGTCGGTATAATTAATTTAAATGATCTATAAAGCGTTATTACTAACTTCATATTATTATTTTTATTATGTATTTCATTAAGATATATTATTTTATTACTATTTTTTATAGAAATCCGCTACTTTTTGTCGGCTTTCGTTATTTTTTATTAATTTTTATTTTCCTTGTAGTCCTAAGCTTTTTTATCACATTACTATTGATCATATCATATTATTGATCATATCATATTATTGATCATATCAAATAATATTTGCATTATCAAATAACAATTCCTCAAGCTATTGATTTGAAATATTATTTAATCATTATAGCTTAATTTTTAGGATCTAATCCTCTTGCTATGATTATATTTCGATATTTATTCCTAATTCTTTAACCAATTCTTTATACCTATTCCTCACTGTCACTTCAGTAACATGAGCTACTTCAGCAATTTCTCGTTGTGTTCTACGTTCTCCTTCTAATATTGATGAGATATATATCGAAGATGCTGCGAGCCCAGTTGGATCCTTACCAATTGTCAGTCCACATTCTTTGGCTCTCTGGATAATCTCATTAGCACGCTTTAAAGTTCTGCCTGAAAGATTTAATTCATTAGTGAACCGAGCTATATATTCTGAAGGACTGGCTAATGGAATCTTCAGGTCAAGTTTTTTAACAAGTAATCTATAACATCGCCCAATCTCTTTTTTACTTACATAAGTTTTTCTAGATATTTCATCTAATGTTCGTGGCACATGTCTTAAACGACATGCACAATATAATGATGCTGCAATCATCGCTTCTATTGATTGTCCCCTGATCAATTTTTCTTCCGTAGCTCGACGATATAAAACTGCGGTACTTTCCTTAATACTTCTTGGAATATTTAATTGGGATGCAATCCTATCAAGTTCCGACATAGCGATTGCTAAATTTCGATCTATACTTGAATGTACTCTTGTTCTCGACTGCCATTTCCTCAACCTAAAAATTTGTGCTTTCATTTTAGCCGAAAGTTTATTTCCATAATGATCACGATTATCCCATGAAATTACAGTACTTAATCCCTTATCATGCACGGTATATGTCATCGGTGATCCTGTGCGTCTTCTTTTTTCCTGCTCAGAATCAAAAGCTCTCCACTCAGGTCCTTGATCTATCTCTTTTTCCATGATAACTAAACCACAATTGCTGCAAATCGTCTCCCCTCTTGTATTATCTTTTATTAATTCCGTACATTTACACTCTGGACATCTATTCATTAATATCTTATCATCCGTATCATTTTTTATCAAAATTATCCTCCTTCATCCATACTCCATCAAATTTTTGAATTTAAGATGAATTCGGTTTTTTCATTAAATTATATATTATTTCACGACAAGTATATGTAAATTAATTTGTTATATTTTAATGTTTTCATAATAATTAAGGTAATATTCAAAATGAAAATTATATTCTTTTATGTACTTGTTAATTTAACCCAAATCTTGTTAAATATTGATCTTAATGCCATTTAAATATCTTTCATAAAATTATATAAATTTTCATAAATTCTTCACTTATTTATAGAAACTTTTATATTGATTTCTTGGAGTATTTAAAATTTTCGTTTTAATGATCATAGTATTTTTAAAACCAATAATTGAAAAATACAAAAATCGATATTATTAATTGATGTTAAATTGTAAATTAAAAAGAAACTGAATATTCTAAAAATATTTCTAAATTTATTTCATTATTAAGAAAATCAAGCTTGATGATAAATACATAAATTTAATGTTTATTATTAATTTTACATAATTTTTAATGATTTATGGCTTTTTATTGATA
>CAZYEE010000250.1:0-5570 GCA_964646355.1 uncultured archaeon
TGTGGTTATGGAAAGGTACTTCTTGAGTTTAAGAGGATTTTTAAGAATAGGATAATTCTAGATTTGAGGGTTAATTGGGTTGACGTTAATATAGAAAAATCTAATGGAATAATAAGAATTCAAAATGTCATAATAAAAATTTTTTATAAAAAGTTTATAAAATCAATAAAACTTATTATAAGCGTAAATGACCATATAATTAGGAAAGTTAGAAAAATAGCAAATAATAATAAAGGATATATACTACCAAATATACCTAATCTCGAAGTATTTAGTCCAGATAATAAAATAAGCAGAAAAAGTTTAGATATAGATAGTGAAACCCTAGTAATTACATATGCTGGAAATCTTTCAGCAGATTATATTAATATAGAACCATTTTTGAATTCTTTAAAATATTTAAAAGATAAAAACATTAAATTTTTTATAATAGGAGAGGGTTCATTAATAAGAAAATACAAAGTATTAATTAAAAAGCATGGTATAAACGATCTAGTTATTTTCTTGGGTAGACAAAATAAGGATTATATCGCAAAAATCTACTCAATTTCAGATATTTGTTTAGTACCACTATCATTTGATGAAGTTTATGAATATGCAATTCCATCAAAAATATTTGAAATAATGGCCTGTAGGAAAGCAGTTTTTGGGCTGGGGCCAAAAAATGGAGAGTTAGAAAAATTAATTGTGAAAAATAAGTTGGGATATTTCATATCGGAGGAAAATGAAAAGAAGATCTCAGATATATTATTAAATCTATGCATTGATAAAAAGATTCTAAAGGAGTTTGGCAATAATGGATATAAATTGATAAAATCAGAATATAATTATTCATCTTTGGTAAAAAATCTATCTAAATTAATTAATAATCTATAGATTATTTGAATTTTTGGATTCTTTCCATATGTCAAATGATTGTTTAGATATTTTGGCATTATTTATCAGATATTTGTTGATAATTTCAAAAATTGTTATTCATCAAGCTCAAAAAGGCTTTTTTTAATAATCGATTTAAATCTATTAATAATTGGATCTAGAATCTTTGGTAGATTGTATAATATATATTCGTAGATATTAAAAAAGAAGATTTTTCTCCCAAAATCATTAAAATTTTTTCCAATTCGTTGTAATCTGAAACCTATTCTATAAAAATAGATTTGGAATGGTAGATAATTTATAATAAAATTTGATTTTATCTTATTAATCAATTTAATGTTTGTTTTGATTTTTTTAATCTCTTTTCTTCTTTTTCTTAGAAGAAACTTAATCATAGGAATTTTAATTGGATTAAATCCCATTATTTTTGCACATATAATATCAGTAGCTAAAGCGTCATTACCAAAAGCTAGAATATTCATCTTTTTAGGGGTACCATCTATCGGTCCTGGACCCTCCATTCCGATGATACCATCTACGATACATAGATCAGGCTTAACCAATTGAACTAATCCAGCTGTGATTTCTTTGATGAAAGGGTGTTTTGATGCTTTTAATTTTACAGGGTAGCAACCCCACAGATTTTTTAGGCATAAAGTGATTTGATGGACAGGGACGTAGGTCTTTAATTTTGCAAAAGAGATAAAATAATCGCATTCAATCAATACTCGTGGGAACAAGATATTTTCATTAAGAAAAGGCATTTTTACATAGTAATTTTCATCTTTTGAGATATTAATTAATTCAATGTTGTATTTTTCTTTTAATTCCAGATATCCCATTCTTTCAAAGCATTCATCTGCAGTTCTATAATAGGTATCTGATTCGATTATTATGATCTTTCTAGGTTTTCTTTTAATAAGTTCCTTAATTAAGAGTTCTACCAGGTAAGTATCAGTTGTTGCGCCTGTTTCTGGGCTCATAGGACGACATAGATTGGGTTTAATAACGATATTCATTCCTTCTATTTGATCTAAATCAAATTTTTCGAGTACTTTTTGAAAAATGTTTTCGACATCAGATTTTTTAGTTATTTCCGTAATAATTACTGTTTTAGTCTTCAAATTAACACCAAATTTAATAATCAATTTTCTATATTAATTAATTTCCATTGTAGCTAAGAAAATAATAATTGTAATAATATTAATTATAATAAATCTACTTAAATTGATAAAAATTTAATAATAACATATTTAAGATGATAATGTTAAAGGATATGAGACTAAGATTTTAAACCATTGAATTTAAGCTATGTAATTAATGATAACACAATTAAACAGGAATATAGTCTTCTTTTTTTTATTCTTTAATTATGAAAATATCTTTAATAGTAATGATAAATATATTAACTCTTAAAAAGAGTTTTTATAATTGAATTTTAACCCTTTTTGATTAACAATATATAAATATAATTATTTCTTTTCATAATTTCAAAAAAGACATAACATTATTGAGAAAAAATGGTAGATTCACATCCTTTAGTATCATTAATCATTCCGACATATAATAATGAGAAGACGATAAAAGAGTGTATCATGTCTATAGTGAACCAAGATTATACAAACAAGGAAATAATAGTTGTAAATGATAATTCTAGTGATAATACTATAGAAATTTTAAAGGAATTAAAATCAAATTATAATTTTATAAAGATAATTAATTTTAATGAAAATAAAGGTAGCCCAGTCGCCATGAATAGTGGATTTGAGCATTCAGCTGGAGATTTAATCTATTTTATGGATGCAGATGCAGAACTCACCGAGAATTTTTTAGAAAAATCGGTATCAATTTTTAGTGATAAAGAAATAGATGTGCTCACGTGTGGATATACACCAAAAGAAAAATCACCTAGGGTTTATGAAATTCTTTTTAAAATGAATCAGCTTACAGAGGATACTTTTGTAAATTCAAATAATCTTGGTGTGATACCAGGATGTTTTCTTGGTTTTAAAAGAAATATATTAGATGAATTTAAATTTAATGAGAAATTGAGGGCAGCTTATGATCAAGAATTCTTGAATAAACTGATAAAAAATAATAAGAAAATATTTTTTTCCAGTAAGCTTTATGTTTATCATCCAGTACCACGAAAATTATCCACCATTATTAAAAGAACATATATTCAAAATATGTGGCGATGTAGGACTGCCAAATTAAGTTTTTCTTTAATAAAATATCAGCTTACTATTACTCTTTTATTAATAGTTGGAATAATTCTTTTAATATTTCAGCAGTATTTAATTTTCCTTGCTGGTCTTTTGTTATATCAAGTATATCTTGTATTCAGAATAAGTAGGTTCAAAATAGGAATTTCAGGTTTTTTCAAGCTCTGGTTTGTATTTAATATTATTACATTAGTTAATATTACATCGTTTATAAGTGGAATTTTTTTAAAACCTAAAAAGTTTTGGAAGGATTGAGTATAAAAAATATGAAAAATTGGATGAATCAAAACAAACTGTTTTAAGACATAAATTTAAACTGAATCTTTAATGTTTGATGCTCTGATTAAAGCCAAGAAACACTTATATACTCACTATAATTTTTAATATCAAATTTAATCAATTGATTTAAAATCATTATAGAAAAATATTTGATGATGAAAAAATTATGTCTAACGATTTTGAATTATTTAAAGATAAAATAGATAAAAAAGTAGCAAAAGTCACAATAATTGGACTTGGTTTTGTTGGATTACCGACGGCTTTATTTCTTGCAGACGGAGGTTATGAGGTAATAGGCATTGATATCAATAAAGAAAAAGTTTCAAAAATTAAAAATAAGGCCTTACCTTTCAACGAAAATAGTCTGAGAGATTTATTTAGTAAAATCATGGATAATAATAAACTTACAGTATATTCAGAGATCCCAGAAAATTACAGTTCAGATGTTTGGATGATTGCAGTAGCTACGCCGCTTTCAAAAGATTTAAAACCAGATTTAAGTAATCTCATTTCTGCAATTAAAGATATAATTCCACATATAAAAAATAATTGTCTTATAATTATTGAAAGTACAATTACACCTGGAACTACTATGGAAATTATTCGTCCAATGTTAGATGAATTGAGAAAACAGTATAGCATTTGGCTTGCCCATTGTCCTGAAAGAATTTTGGTGGGAAATGTTTATAATGAGTTCAAGAATTTATCAAGAGTAATAGGAGGAATAGATAATGAAAGTACTGAGCTTGCATATCATTTATATAAAAACATAATAAATGGAGAATTATATAAAACTGATTCTACTACAGCAGAACTGGTTAAAGTTGCAGAAAATACATATCGGAACATAAACATAGCTTTTGCTAACCAATTAGCACTTATTTGTAATAAATTTTCAAGAAGTGCTTATGATATTATAGAACTTGCTAATAAACATCCTAGAGTTAATATATTAAGACCTGGTTGTGGAGTTGGAGGACATTGTATACCCAAAGATCCCGTACTTCTCTATTATGCTTCAATTGGTAAGAATTTTGATCCAATTTTAATTAAAGTTGCAAGAGAAATAAATGAAGAGATGCCATCAAATGTAATTAGGATTCTTGAAGAATACCTAAAAAATAAGAATCTAAAATTAGAAGGGTTAAAAATAGCAGTGCTTGGAGTTTCTTATAAAGGAGATTCGGATGATATTAGAAATACACCCGTTGAGAAAATCATTAAAAATTTGGTTGAAAAAGGTGCAATAGTATCTTCATTCGATCCCTATATTAAGGAAGGATTTAGCTCTAATGTAGCAAACTCGATCATTGAAGCAATAAAAGACGTTAAAATTATATTGATTACCACTGGACACTCTGTTTTTAAAGATTTGGACTTTAAGGAAATGTATAAGATAGCTTGCGAATCTCCGATTATTTTTGATACCAGAGGAATTATTGATGTAGAAAAAGCAAGACTGGCTGGATTTGAAGTATTAACATTATAACTTTAATTCTAACAAATTTTAAATTTAACAAATTTTTTGTTCAAATAAATTGTAATATGTTGTTTAATCATCGTATAATTTAATTATATTTAAAAATTTTATATTTAAATTAGTTTTAGTGTCCAATATTTGGTGAAAAGGTATTATCAACATAAACAAGATTAATGTTATTATTCATAATTCATAGAGCTATAGAATGAATGAAATCTTTATAATTTGGATTAAAACTAAAATCATATTACTTTAAAAATTAGAACTTAATAAATATATTAAAATTAATTATCAATGGAATTTAAATAAGGATTTGATAACTAAATGAAAGTTATAATAATACATCCATTTTATCCGCCTCATTTAGGTGGAGGAGAGAAACATGTAGAGAATTTAGCAAAAGAATTATCTGAAAGAAAAATAAATACAATCATAATAACCGCAAATATTCCTAAAAGTTCAAAAATAACATCAGTATCGCCATATTTAACAATTTACAGATATGATCCTATTGGACCATTTAAAGAGGTAGATCCTATCTTTTTTTCATATATAAAGGATTTGATTAAAACCAATGCAGACATAATTCATGTTCATGGTCATATGTTTTTTCTGTCTTTTGCAACAGCCTTTATCACAAAATTTATAAATAAACCTCTGATTTTGACATTGCACAATTTTGGAGTGGGGAGTAATTTCCTGCACAGGAT
>CAZYEE010000251.1:0-5566 GCA_964646355.1 uncultured archaeon
ATTTCACTATTGGAGAATTTTCAGAGTTGGTAGAGGAGATAATAAAAAGTGTGAAATTAGAGAAAATGATGGTAGAATAGTCGATGGGATTTGTATTAAATTTAATAGAAAGACGATGAGAAAAAATTGGAAAAATTAAAAGAAAAGAATATATGGTAATGAATGTGCGGAATTTATAAAATAAACCAACTTGTCTTAAAATCGTCTAAAAAAAGTAAAATAAATACTGATAAATAATTTTATTTAGACATTTATTATTTATTTCTCTTCTTTTATTAAAATTTATCATATCTATGGCTATATATCAATTGTATCTAATCGATTAGATATTTCTGAAGTAATGAGATCTCCTGGATTCTTCTAGAATTAAAACAATAAAAAGAAAAAAGGTTCAGCACAAAAAACCTAAAGTCAGAAGTTTATTAGCCAGAAGTTTATTATTTAAAGTTGGTCTTTAATAATTTTTGACAAGCCTGCTAAGATAATAAAAATTAAGCTTAATATATTTGATAGAAAAAATTTGATAGTTATTACATATTTAAAAGAGTTCGTTGATTCTATTATTATAATATCTTTATTATTCCATTTGATAAACATTCTATACCTGCTTTATAAAGGTTTTAACAATGACAAACTCCTCTAAGAAATTTTCAAGAAAAATTGAAGATTTTACATGTATCAATTGTGGAAAATATGTTGTAGGTAATGGATATACCAATCATTGCCCTAATTGCCTTTATAGCCTCCATGTTGACATTAACCCTGGTGATCGTCTCTCTGATTGTAAGGGAATAATGATACCATTAAGAACTGAATATTCAAAAGATATATTCATTATTTATCATAAATGCCTTAAATGCGGCGTCATTAAAAAGGTTAAAGCTGATAAGTCTGATAATAAAGATCTTCTTATTAAATTATTATCAAAAGTTTGAAAATAATTTATATTAACCCCATTTTAAACATATTAACTTATTTTAATAGATTTTTAATTAAATTACATAAAAATTATGTGCGTTGATTTATACTTCTTTTATTTTTAATTTATTATGACAATTAATAGCATTTCTATGATCTATTAATTTCTTACAGGACCTTAAAACTTTCAAACTAAATTTGGCCCCAAAATTTCTTGACAACATAAAAATTATTGGGATTGATTATAATTTTAAAAATTTACATAAATATTAAAAAAATAGAATAAAATTAATCGGATATATCGCTTATGAACCTGTAATATACTTTTGGCCTTCCCCGTCTTTTATCTGAGACTGAATATTTTTCAATTTTTCCTTCATAAATTAATTTTTCTATAGTATCATAAATTGTAGTTCTTGGAATTTTAGTTAATTCCGCTAATTCTTTCCTAGTCATATCACCCATTAATCTTAATACTTCAAGAAGATATTCATCAATATTTATTTGTGGTTCAAATGAGCCCCTTCCTTTATATCGATATTTTCGTATTATTTCATTTACATTCGACAATTTTCACACCTATATTTTATTTTATTTTTTTATCAAATTTCTTAGATAATTTTATGAAATATTTCTTATTTAAATGTTTCCATCAATATTATGGCATCTCTTCAATTTTAGTTGGTTTTTTCAATGTAATATAAATAATTTATCTTTTATTATTTTCAACAATATTTATTTAATAAAGCTTCACTATGTTATTTTTTAAAAAATAAAATTTATCCCATCTAGAAATTTTTTATCCCTTATATCCCTATTCTATTGCTTTAAAAAACCTACTTTTTTTATGACTAGAAAAATTTTTCAAAACATTAGTATTTATATTTAGTAATCCATAATATTCATCGGTTCAGGTGTTTAATATGAAAAATCGAGTATATTCTAATGAAGTCATCAATTTTGAAAATGATACTACTATTACTCTTAAAGGTTGGATACATAGTATCCGTGAACTTGGAAGAATCTTCTTCTGGGTTCTTAGGGATTGTATGGGTACTGTCCAAATTGTTATTATTAATCCTAAAAAAAGAGATGACTATGATCTGATTAAAAGCATCAGAAATGAATATGTTGTTGAAATTATTGGTAAGGTTTCTCATAATGAAAAGGCCCCTAATGGAGTAGAAGTTCTGCTCGATAAAGTTTCTGTTATTGCTCCCTCTATTAGCCCGTTACCGCTCAGCGTTGAGCAAAAAACCCACGCAAATTTCGATACTAGACTTAAATATCGTTATCTCGATGTAAGGACATTTAAGACAAGAGCCATCTTTAAAGTTCGAGCAGCCGTTGTTGAAGGAGCCCGTAAATATTTCAAAAATAATAATTTCACCGAAATTCATACTCCAAAAATCATTTCGGTTGGTGCAGAAGGCGGAACTACCTTGTTTCCTGTATACTATTTTGGAAAAGAGGTCTATCTCGCTCAAAGTCCTCAGTTCTATAAACAAATGGCTACCCTCGCTTTTGAAAAAGTATTTGAAATTGGGCCCTTCTTCAGAGCTGAAAAATCCAGGACCCGCAGACACCTCGCAGAATCCTGGGGTATCGACGTCGAAGTCGCCTTCGCTGATGAACAGGACATCATGGATATTCAAGAAGACCTTCTTATCTCTATATTTAACGAAGTTAAATCCTCTTGCCCCAAAGAACTCGAATTGTTTAATGTAGATTTAAAAATTCCTAAAAAACCATTCCCGAGGATCACTTTCAAAGAAGCCGCTGAAATCGCTTTAAAAAAAGGTATTAAAGTTGATTTTAATGAAGACTTATCTTCTGAAGCGGAAGAAATTATCAGGTCTGAATTTGATAGCCCATTCTTTATCACTGAATTCCCTATAAATTGTGTCGCCTTTTACTATGGGCCCCACGAAAATGACCCCAACCTCTCCTATAAATTGGACCTCCTATACCCTGGTAAAGATGGACTCGAACTTACTTCAGGTGGTCGACGCTGCACTGATCCAGACACCCTTGTTGAACGCGCCAAAAAAGCTGGCATCCGCCCTGAGACCCTTGGCTGGTACCTTGAAATGTTTAAAGTTGGCGGCATCCCTCCTCACTCAGGCTTCGGAATGGGAATCGACCGCCTTGTAATGGTTATTCTAAAACTACCAAATGTCCAAGAAGCTGTATTATGCCCAAGAACTGTTGATATTCTTAGCCCATAGCCCTTATTCTTGTTTATACTATTTTCTAATAATTTAATTTTACCCCTGCCCACTTCTTACTTTATATTATTATTGTCCTTTTATTAAAAAAAAAGAAAATATTTAAATTTTTTACTAATTTTTGAGATCTAATGTCTTTTATCTTTTTATTCTTTTTTAATTATGCCTTATTTTTGTACTTTTTCATGCTTTTTTTATTTTTTTATTTTATCTTTTATTATTTCTCTTGTTCTCTTTTTAAGTTTCATATATTCTATTTCTTACTGTTATCTTGCAGCCGAAGCTTGTAATAGTCCTCCAAATCCACCTATAATACCTATTGCTAATGCACTTATATGTACTATCCCACCAATCGCATACGGTGTTATTCCTGCTGTCGTTGCTATTACATTCAATAATATATCAAATACTAAAAATAGTATCGCACCAATTAATGCCGAATATCCTCCTTTCCAAAAACCCACAATTGCTCCAATCGTTAATAAAATCGCACAAATTATCCACACTATGTTGGAAACTATCCACATTATCCCGAATAACTGATTTGTTGACATCGCTGCCGTCGCTTCATTCCACCTTGCAAAAATATAACCCAATAATAAATGCTCATTCGGAACCCCTGCATAACTCGGAGATACTAATCCTACCACAATCGCTATTACTCCCGCAAATAATGCCGTTAACCCACCAAATACTGTTCTAAAACCGCCCATTTTTTTTCATACCTTTTTATTTTTTCTATTTTTTTTTATTTCTATTTTTTATTAAATCTGTTCTTTTTTACTTTTTATTGTTATTATTCTTTTATTTATTTTTTCTATAAATTTTTGTAATTTCTAATTTTATCTACTATTAAAAATATGATTCTTTTTTTTGTGTATTTTCTATTTAGTTTCAATTATATCTATCTTATGTAAAGAGTACAGCTTTTTAACCGTACAGTGTTAACTAAGATGTAATTTATTATTTGAAGATATTTGACTATAATCTTGTATTTTTTGATTATTTTTTGGATAAAATTAGCCTAATTACAAAATATTTGTTCTTTTCATTTTCATTTTTCAAGATTGCCCATCATATTTTCATTTAAAGCCCTATGGTTAGATTTATAAAATGATGATTTATAAATTATGATGAAATTAAAATCTAAATTTGTTATTGCCCCTTAAATTAAGTCAACTCATTCCATAGTGATAATAAACATGTTAAAATTTATTGTCGGAAAGATATGCTTAATTTATTTGTTTAACTTTCTATAAAATGACAAAAAATTATTTATATATCTATAAGATATATTTTAAGATAGAGAATTCCTATTAGACGAGTAAAAAACAAAAGAATTTAAGTTTAGGATTTTCATCAGCATTATAAATTATCTATTTAACAATTGAAAAAAAACATTGTTGGTCTAATAGCAATTTCTTAAAATTTCTAAAAAATGAAAAATAGAATATTGGATGTTGAAGATATAATAATATTATTTGGATTTAAATGTAAAAAATAGTAATTTAATAATGGTGTGGCTAAAAATGCCAGATTATAATAAAAATGAATATAATGAAGAAGATAAAGAAAAATTAAAAGAGAAATTTATAAAAATATTTACAGAGGAAAATTGGATAAAATTAGAAGAAGATATCGAAAGAATTAAGCAGAAGTTTCATAAACAAATAGAATTAGACGAAGATACATGGAATTTCGTGATTAATGAATGAGTAAACAGAATTTTAAATATGAAGAATTAAAAGATGAAAATATTTATTTGATCACAAATTTTGATGAAAAGGATTATATTGTTTCAATATATGAAGCACTAAAAAAATTAGTCAGTAATATTTATGAAACTAACAAATATTCAACTTACAGGAATTATTCACCAGTTCCTTTAGACCTAAAAGAAGAGGTACATTTAAAGTATTTAGCAGAATTTTTAGCAAAACTAAAATGTAAGATGATTATTGGGGAAGATAACTACATCGATCAAACATATCTGAACGACTTTTCTAGGTTTTATGTAAAGTGTTTCCCTCATTACAGAAAAACATGTTTAAGATTACATTTTTTTTGTAAAAAAATTGAAAAAGAGGAATTATTTGATAAAATAACAAGTCAAAATAATGATTTACAACAAATTTATCTTGGTTATTCAGTAATTAAACCAATCCCATTTTTTGTGGGCAGGACCTGTTTAAAGCCATATTTTAAAGAGAATGACGAAAATCTATTATTAATCACTCAAAAATATAATATAAATATGTTCGGAATTCCCTTATACGTAGACTCTTTAATTTTTCATGATAAAGACAAGGCTGTTGCTGCATGTGCAGCAGTATCTTTATGGATATGTTCATATATAACTTCTGAAATTTTTAAAACACATCCTCCGATCTTATCCTTGTACGAAATAACTTTATTAGCTT
>CAZYEE010000252.1:0-5528 GCA_964646355.1 uncultured archaeon
TATGTAAAAACTTAAAATTTTTAAATTATTCTATTAGAGAATTAGAGATTATTAATTATTTAAATGGAAAACATATCCTTGCGACTTCTTATAGTAAAGCATTCATACTTAACACCTCAAATCCTAATAATTATTCTCTAATCTTGGAAATAAGCGGAATTTCAAATAGTTTTTCATCATTTACCATTTTAGATGATTTGAATAATGATAATTGTTCTGAATTATTGATAATTGGAGAAAATATGATAAAATTAGTAAACGGAATAGACGGGTCTGTGCTTAATTATTTAAATATTAGTTCAGAATCAATTAATGTAAAAAAAATAGAACGAATAAATGATATTAATGGAGATAATAAGGATGATTTTTTAATTTACTATTATAATAATAATAATTCAAATGGAAATATATTAAAAATTATCGCATTAAATCATACCAGCCTTGATATTCAATTAATTCACAGTATAATTCTTGATCAAAGTATATATTCATTTGTACCAATTAATAATCAATATTTCAAGGATAACGAATTAAAATTTCTCATGTGTAAAAAAGGATCTACCGATATTTTCGGCTCTAATTCACATATCCTTACTAGTATTGATCAGAGTAATACTTATTGGAATTATAAATCAAATTATTATTATAATGAAATTAAAAATATTTCCAAAATCTTTGATGATTCTGCTGGATTAATACTAGTTGGAAATCATAATTTAGATATTATTTCTATAAAAGGATCTAAAAATTATTGGCTTCTATTTTTAGAATATCCAGAATATTTTGGTTATTTCCTAATCGTTTTAATTTCAATATTTTTAATTACTATCGCTCTTATATTAATTTTTATAAAACGTACTCAATTTAGAAAAAATATCAGCGAACTATTGAAATATAAGGAGAATGTAAAAAGGCTCAAACTTCCAATAATTATCACAATTTTAATAATAATAATTCTTATCATTAATTTCGCTTTTTTAAATCATTTTACAGGTGTTTTTAGAACAACTCTTACTTTAGGATCGGATGATGAGCTTGTTTTAATCGGCATAGTTTTTCTATTCACGGTTTTATTCAGCTCAATGCCCCTATTACCAGCTTTTTACAATAAAACAGCACCCTCGTCAAGTATCGCGATATTAGAATTAAGAAAACTATTTTTTAAATTCATTAGACATTCGGAAAAGAAAATTGTTGTCATAAATCTTGACGAAAATAAAAGTATTGGGATTATTACAATGTTAAAAAGGTGTTTACTACCAATTTTAATCTCGTTATCCGTTGGTATTAATCTATTCAATTTCTTAGCACCAAAATTTTCGACCATTAGTATCGAATTTCAAGAGACCTTTTATACATTTCAATATTATTTTATTTATTACGCCATAACTCCAATGATCATTTCTTTTTATCTATTATTCATATTTATTCCATCAACATGGCTACTCGATGATGCCGGTGTAGTTTACGTAATAACTCCAAAAAAAGTACATCTGCCTCCTGATATTGAAAGACTTTCAAATTGGGCTTATAATTGGCTGGAAGGACTTGCCGGGTTCACTGCTATATTAAGCTACATTAATTTAATTAGCGTTTTAAATATGGCAAGTTTCGCAATCAACGGCGACTTTCTCACACAATCAATGATTTTAATTATCCTTGGACTATTGTTCTATGGCTTTCCATTTCTCAGCGGTCTGGTGCTAACTTTATTAAGCATAATTTATATGGAACTTAATCTTGAATACAATAAAGAAAAACTCTATAAGAAAATGGAAAAAAGAAATTACGATACTAAGAAAAAAGAAATCATTTTTAAAGATTCTATTTCTAAAAATTAAAATCCCAAAAAGATAAAAGCTAAATAACACTTATTTTTAATATTTTTACAATTCTAATTATTAAATATTTGAATAGAGTTTAAGTAAGAATACTATAGGATTATAATAATAAATTAGATTGATCTAATAATAAATAAGGTTGATAAAATGAAAAAGTTTTTTAAAGAAATAAAAACAATCATACAAAAGCATAAAAAGGAACTAAAGGAAAATTATTATATAAAACGAGCAACAAATTTCTATAAAATTAGTTTCCAATGATAATTTTTTTAGTGTAGTGAAAAAAATATAAAGATTTTTAATTTTTTAGTATATTAACCAACAATAATTTATAAACTATTTTTATAAAGCAAAATTTCATCTAAAATCTTTTTAAAACATTCAGAAATTGGAATATATAATATCCCTGGACTCCCTTCTGGAGCAATATATGCTATAATAATAAGATCATCAATTATGGCGACAATAGACCCTTCATCATAAATATTTGTAGCAATCAATTTATCATTAGTACGCTGAAGTATTGTATATTTGATCCCTTGAAGTGATATTTCATGTTTCTTTTTCTGCCAATCTCTAAGAAATTTGCGAATTTCTGGAATTATATTCCAATTACTGGATTGGTACAAGCAATCTAATGTATATCGATCAAATACTGCTGCCGCAACAATTTCTGGCTCATCCTTGTATAAGCTCTCCAGATTTTCCATTATGATATAACTGATCGTTTGGTTATATTCTAAATTCTGGTCTATATCTTTTGAGGACATGTTATAAAAATTATATTAAACTTTTAATTAAAATGTTTCCTATTTTTAATAAAATTACCCAAATGCTATAATTAGATGAGGTTTTTCGGTATATAATTTCAGATTATAATAATTAAAAAGTGCAACTATTTTATATAATTGAAATCTCAGTCATATAGAAAATGATAAGGTACTTTGGATAGCCCTTGTAATATTATCCATTTTTTTCTTCAAAGAAATTATTTAATTATTTTTAGAAAAAGATCATTGCAATTATTTTTTCTGTAATTTCTCATTTTTTCATCAAAATTTTTAAACACTTAATTTGTAGAAATATTATGGATTGGCAAATTTATGCAGTACCAGGACTAAGAATAAAATATCCAAAAGATTGGTATTTTCAGGATCAAGATTTCGGAATAAAACAGATGTTAGTACTATTTTCAGAGAAAAAAGTTGATTGTACTAGTGATAGATTTGATTTTACGAGAAATGTAAATATTTCTGCTGAAATTATAAAATTTGATACTGATGAATATAAAAAATTAAAGGGCAAACCTGTAGAATTATTGAATAAATATGTTGAAAATAAAATTAAAACTTTAAAAATAAACATTGATGATTTAGAGTTATTAAAGAAGGAGGAAGTCGAAATTAAAAAGGAGTATCGATTATTCAAGGGAGATCATGCCAATAAATTGATATATAAAGGTAAATATGTGGGGCATTCTCTTAAGTGGTATCAATATTATACAATAATTGGAGGCGATATTATCTGTATTTTAACTGCAACTGCAAATGAAGATGATTTTACGGATGATTTTACAAGTATAGTTGAGGAAATGATAGATTCTATGGAATTGTCCGCTTAATTAATTTAAAAAGTGATCCTATAATAAAAATATTTATTCATAAAGAACATAGATTTGATTAAGAAGAATGAATTTCTATTATTTTTTTGAAACATTCATTTAATCTATTCCATCTTTGATTGAACTGACTTCAATATCAATATTATTTGACCGAATAGATTTTACCATTGCTAATGATATTTGTAGAATTTCTCTTGCTGTTTTACCGTCCAATATTGGTTTAAGATCTTCTTTTATACATTTAATAAAGTGTTTCGTAGAATTAATAAAACTATATTTCCAATTTGTTTCCATCTGACAATCGCTATGCCAAATACCATTTTTATCAAGCCAGTAAACGCCTGGTTTTCCAGGACCTCCGCAATTACAATCTACAAACATATTACCAGTACATCCATTTATAAAAATGATTCCTTTGTCACCTTGGATCTCCACAAATTCATCGCATCCGTAATAATCAGATTTTATAGGAAGATTATTCCCAATTGAACAATTCCAAACACCATATTTTGTATTTGATACTTTATATATGACGACAGCTGGCATGTCTATCGGTATTAAATTATAAATTTTGAATCTACCTTTCCATGCTTGTACACTTTTAATTTTATCAGGAGATAAAAACATATGAACGATACTATGTTTATGATATCCATCATCAAATAAGGTCGGTAATTTATAATTATGTTTATCCTGGATTCTCCATTGCCATGTCATTAAAGGAACTTTCCAAGCAGATATGGGATTTATAGAGCTCCACATCCTATAATTAACAGAATTTACTTCTCCAATTGTGTCTTCTTTTATTAATTCCATTGCTCTTATATAAGGAGTATGGAATCTGAAATTTTCAAAAACTTTTAGCTTAACATTATTTTTACGTGCAGCATGGATCATATTATCCATTTCACTTAATTTCAAGGCAGGAGGTTTTTGCACACTCACATGTTTTCCATTTTCACATGCTTCCACTACAATTCTTTCATGTAAAGCATGAGGTGTTAATACTTCTACAATGTCGACTTTTTCATCCTTTAATGCTTTATGATAGTCGGTGTAAACCTTTTTAGCCCCCCATTTTTCAGCTTTTTTTCTTGCTCGTTTGTTCTTAGTATCGCAAACTGCGTATATATTAGCATCTTCACTTTCTAAATATCCAAGAGTATTTAAATCAGAAATTCTGCCAGCACCAATAATTAGAACATTAAGTTTTTTATTTGACATGAATATCACTAATTTTAATCTATGAATAGTATCTTTATTTTTTTCTTATTTAGATCAATTCAATACTAGCGCGAATTAAAGATTTCGGCATTAAAATTGCTTATAAAATTTATATTATTATATTACTTTTTAATTATAATGTATAATTGTATCTATGGACCTTTTTTATCTAGAAGACTGGGTTTATCTTTAGGAATAGATTTGCTGGTGCAAAATGAGTATAAAATATGTACATTTAATTGTAGATATTGTGAATTAGGCATTACTAAACCGATAGGATTGGCATCAATTAATAAAAGGATGAAATTAGAAGATGATTTTATTGAAAATCTAAAAAATCAACTCTCAAGAATCCTTGAGATTGAAACTTCGCTGGATTCTATAACCATAGGATATTTTGGTGAACCAACTTTAATCTCAAATTTAAGAAAAATACTCATTGAGATAAAAAAAATTAGAAATCAATCCAAATTGAAAACGCCAATTTCAATATTTACCAATTCATCTACAATTTTGGATAATAAAGTACGTGAGGCATTAGTATGTGCAGATAGAGTAATTGCTAAATTAGATGCTGGAGAACAAGATACCTTTATAAAAATTAATAGGCCACATTATACAGTACCTAAAATCTCTGAAATTATTTATGGATTAAGAGAATTCAAAATAGAGCACCCAAATAATGAATTAATAATACAGACAATGCTTATAAATGGAGATTCGAATAATATTAGTACAGAAAATATTAATAGATTAGCTGAAGCTTATAAAATTATTATACCAGATTCGGTTCAGCTGTATTCTATTTCTCGTCCTCCAGCAGAAATCTCAGTAAGACGAAT
>CAZYEE010000253.1:0-5465 GCA_964646355.1 uncultured archaeon
AAGAATGAATTTTGTTCCTATACCTTTCCCACCAATAAATTTCTTCATTAAATCAATTGAAATTTCTTCCATTTTAATTTTTTCAGTTTTTAAATTTATTCTGAGAAGTCTATATTGTTCCTCCAATAGGTATACCTCCAACTAATTAAATCGTAATTACGTAGGTTTCCCAAAAATTGCAAACAGTATCATTTGTATTGCAATAATAGTCATCATAATTGCAGCCATTAATTTCAAATATCTAGATTTTATCTTTTTTGCAGTGAATGCTCCTATTTGAGCTCCTATAATCATTCCAATTGTGATTGTTATACCAACAATATAATTTACTTCACCTAAAATAATAAAAGTAATGGAACTAGAGATCATAGAAATAAAAATCGAAAATATAGAGCAAGCAATTGCCATGTGAATTGACATTCCGCATAAAAAAACATATATGGGAATATATAAAGATCCTCCTCCAATTCCCAGCATACTTGATAAAAACCCGGCTGCAAAACTTAAAGGAATGGAATATATAATATTAGCATTATATACAAACTCCTGACCTTGTGCATCAACTTTTTTTCTTGAGATAATATACCATTTTTTTCGTCCTTGTAAGTCATTTCCCTCGATAATCATTTCATTTTTACTTTTATTTTGCTTCTCATGTGGAGATTTCATTAACCCTAATATTAAAGCCAAAATAATTTCTACAATCCCAAATAAAATCACTAAAATTTGTCCAGGTATTTGAACTGAAGTATATGCGCCCAATATTGCACCTATGGTCGATGCACCTGCTAATATTGCTACAATCAAATAATCAATTCGTTTCTGACGCCCATATGCGATAGAGGAGGATAAAGCCATAAACAATATGACGAATGGAATGGTCCCTACAGTTGAATGAACGTCCATTTGGGCTATAAAAATCATAGTAGGATATAATAAAAATCCACCTCCAATTCCAAATAAGGAAGCGATAAAACCTATACCTACTGCTAATATCATTATTAAAATTAGAAGTTCATTTGATACCATTAATATAATCCTAACTATTTTAATTTTAAATATAATCTAGAATTTGTAAGTTTTAGAATTCTAATAATATAATTATGAAATTCTAGTATATTGGTCAAATTAAGAGCGAATTAGATGTTTTAGTAGAAATTATCTTAAAAAAAGTGGCATTATTAACTTCAATTTGCCCATTAAATGAAAAGAAAATAATTGTTATTATAAATATAAAAAAAAGTAGTAATTTTTAATTTTATTTAACATGAAGCTCCGCATTTACATGCTGTAGAACTTCTTTTTTCTTTCTTGACAATTTTCATTTTAGATCGCCTATTTTCTATTTTTAGTATGATATTTTATGCAATTCCAATTTTATAAATGTGATTATTACCGAATTTTGATCTTGTAATATTTAATCTCGTGTAATATGACTCTAACCACTTGAAGTATTATTGAGTAATACTTTTATGGACATTAGTAGCATTTTATAGAAAATGAAAAATTCATACAAAAATTCATTTAGATCAATTAATCTCTGAATATATAGAATAAAAACTATTGAAATCAAGGATAGCAATAATTTGAGGAACTTATCAAACAAAATTTTTTACGGGATAAAAAATATTAAAAACATTTATTATAATAGTATCTTATATAATTTACTTAAATTAAGTTTTTTATTTATTCTACAAAATTCTATTATAATTTGAGTGATAAATTAAAGGGTGTGTTTAAATGTTAACCACAAAACGTAGGTTTTTAATTGTGCTACTTGTTATTCTTGGGGCTGTTATTGCAGTGGGCGCTATAGTGATTACAAGAATAGCAAATACATCGATTAATGAAATAGATCCATTATACTTTAAGTCGCCTTATAAATCAACATTTTATTATAATAACGGCACTGATACTTTCTATATAAATTTTGAAACATACCAGATCGCAGATAATTATACCACATGTAGAATTACAGCAGGCAGCATGGTATATTATTATAATTACACATTTGACGGGTTCTATATTGATCCGATCACAGGAAAAACTAATAATCAATCGGTCTTTTGGCTCCATATAGTCCGTGGCTTAGGTAGTGAAACTGTACAACTTGTCGGGTCGAGTTATTATATTTATGACCAGCTTGGAATTCTAGGAGCAGCCAATGGGAGCTATATAGCAACAATTACTGGAAATATTGTGTATTGGCCAACTGAAGCGCCACTTCATGGAGCTCAAGCATCATTTATAATAACAATTACTGATTTATCAGGTAAAATTGTTGCATCTGGAGAAATCGATTTAACATGTGGAATTGTTTTTAAATTGACTATTGGAAGCAATGCCTATAGAGTTTTACAACTTATAGATACGAATTATGTAATTTCTAGAAATAGAATCAGTGCTTTTTGGCCATTAATAATAAGTGCAATAGTTACTCCAATTGCAGCATTTATATATATTTATTATTTCAAGAAAAATTATTCAAAGGAAGACTTGATAGATACAGTATTCATAATAGCATTTGGAGAAGTATCACTTATTGTAGATTTCTACATAGATATCTGGATGTACGCGATTTTCGGATTTTCAGGTAATATGATAATTCACTTAATGATTATAGTTGTAGGCGCAGTTTTCAGCGTGATTCGACGTTATAAATTAAAATGGCTAATTCCAAGTATTTTAGAAGTACTTTTCGTTAGTTGCATGGTAATGTTTGTAGGTGAATCCTATGTTCCACATATGACAGCGTTTATGGGAATAACAATTTCTTGGTTAATTTTATTATGGCTATCTGGATATAATAGACAAAAATCTAAATCATTAAAAGGAAGAATCATGTCTAATCTAGTTTAAAATTTCTTAAAAATTCCATTATTTTTTTTTATAATACTTTACTTCCTTTAAATTTCCCTATTTCTTAATTTTTTTCAATATAATGATCCGAGTATTCATTTTATTATTCAAAAACAGTGATAGCTCCAGAAATGATTAGAGTTTAAGTTAAATTTGTATGATTTATTTCTTACACAAATCATGGTGTATTTTCAGAGTTTTATATCATAATTATTTCTAACTAAGTCTTATTTTAGATAATTAAACATCATCTAATATAGATTAAAGGGATTATAAGCTGGAATTTACTATCAACTATTAAGAATATATTAAAATATATTCATGTCTTTTTCTTTAACAATATGCAATATTTTAAATTACGAGAATCCGTAGTATTGAAAAATATTGAACGTCCTGCACTATACGATTATGAAAATGATGACCTTTATGAATTAGATGAAGAGGCATTTAATTTTGTTAGATATTTGACTGGTAAATACTCTATCAATGAAATAATTAAATTAACTGATGTAGATAAACAAGAAGCTACCGATTTTATTAATTTTATGAAGGATAAAGATTTGATTATAAATTTAAAAGATGATTCAATAGATCATATAGAGGAACCAAATCCTGTTGAACTACCCTCATTAAGAACTTTATTAATTCATCTAACTACCAGATGTAATTTAAGTTGTGTTCACTGTTATTTAGACAAGCAAAATGTTGTAGATATCGATTATAAAACTATTATTAATATTATTAAACAATTTGAAGCAATGCAAGGTTTTAAAATTCTTATATCAGGTGGAGAACCATTATTGTATCCGAAAATATTTTCTTTATTAGAAGAAATTAAAGATGTTAAGATCAGAAAAATTTTATTTAGTAATGGACTCCTTTTGACCAGGGATTTTATTGAAAAATTAAAGGGATTAGTTCAAGAAATTCAGATCTCAGTAGATGGAATAGCATCTCATAATATTTTTAGAAACAATAAGAGGTCATATGAAGCAGCAATTGAAGCAATTTCAAATGCCAAAAGATTTGGCTTCACAGTTTCAGTTGCTACTATGATACATAAAAAAAATTTGAATGAATTTGAGAAGTTAGAATCAATATTATCCAAATTAAAAGTTGATAATTGGTATTTGGATTTACCTACCGTCAATCAAGATTCAAAATTCACAGAAGAGTTTGGTGTTAGCCTAGATGATGCAGCAAAAATTTTAACAAAATATGGATGGGGAAAAGCGATCGAAGATTTCTCGGTTGGTTATTGTTGTGGTGCACATTTATGTGCTATAATGCCGAATGGAGATGTTTCTAAGTGTGGATTTTTTGAAAATGAGCCAGTAGGCAATGTTAAGGAAGAAAAACTTGAAATTTTATGGAAAAAAATTAGAGAGAAATATATTTGGCCATTAGAGCTTTTAAAATGTTCTGAATTAAATTGCCCATATATTAAAGACTGTTATGGTGGATGTAGATATAGAGCAAAAATAATGTCAAATGATTTATTTGGTGTAGATAAAGTTAAATGTAAAATTTACAATTTTTTATAAATTTTAAAGATGTTGATGCGTTATGACCGAGCTTGATGAATGGGATTATATAATGTTGGACAAAGTATGCAGGGCGTTGTGCCCATTTTATAGAGAGGGTCAAGAACATCGAGATAAAGAGTATCAATGCGGCGCTTATTGGATAATAAAAGAAAAACTAAAGATTGGAGAAATATCTGAGGAAGAACTGAATAAATGGATTGAATTGTTGCAGAATCGTAAATTAGAAAGATAAAACAGATTTTAACCATTTACACTTTTTATCTAATTTTTTATGATAGAGAAATTCTTGAAATTACAGAATTTCTTGAAATTATGGAATTTTTTAAAAAAGATACGAAAGACTCAAAATATATTATATTTAAATTTTAGATCTTAATTTAAAAAAATTAAATAACATTAAAAAGAAGATGAATGGTTTATTAAAATAAGACAATAGTTAAAAAAAAAATGAATTTTGAATTGTAATGATTATTTTTCATTAAATAAGAGATTATTTATTGTCAAAAGTTCATAATTTGCAATGTTAGTTATTTGCGATATACACCATACTTAAAAACTGCGTCTGTCATCGCTTTTACATTTTCAGCTTTTGCTTCGTCAGGTATTCCTGAGACCCCACCATCGACGATATATCCGCCTCCTTCGGCACAACCTTCGATACATTTTTTCACATATTCTTCGACTTGTTTAGGAGTGCCGGTAACTAGCAAAGACCCAGGAACATTACCCTTAATACATGCATAGTCGCCAAATTCTTCTTTTCCTTTTATAATATCCGATTGATCAAACCAATATATCAGTTTTCCTTTATGTTTTTTTGCGAATTCAGTTAAATACGGGAATCTCGCGGTATATTTTCCCTCAAAAAATGGCATTGGAATAAGTCCGTGATCAATCAAGCCTTCCATTACTCTTGTTAAAGATGGCCAATAAAATGTTTCAAATTGTTTGTCGTTCATAAATCCTTCTGCACCTCTATGCAATGGCATAAATACAATTTTATAAGAGGGCATTAGTGCAGTCATTTGAATTGTTGCATCGATTGTTGGTTCAACAAGC
>CAZYEE010000254.1:0-5447 GCA_964646355.1 uncultured archaeon
CCTGTTGATCCTAGTATAAATGTTCCTAAAATTCACTTAACAGAAAATTTACTGATTGAAATTTTTAAAAATGATTTTAGATTATTAAAATTCCTGACTCTACCACCCGATGATCCTCTTTCTATTAGCATTTCAGAACATGAACGAGAATATATTGCAGATTTAATTGTTCGGATATTTATGACGGTAGCGACCACCATTTTAATTCGAGATGACTTAAGAAATAAAATTGTTAAGAATGTTGATAGTTTATTACAAACAATCTCTAGTATTATATCTTAATTTAGGTGAAAATTATGAATGGTGAAGTTTTAAATAAATTAATTGAAATAGTTGGTGCTGATAAAGTTTCTATTGACCCATTTGAATTATCAATACATTCTAGAGATTTCAATAATTTTGGAACAAATCCTGATTACTTAGTAACATGTCATACTAAGGAAGAAATTAAACAGGTACTTCAACTTGCTAATGATTATGTCATCCCTATTACTCCTAAATCCTCCGCTATTGATTATTATGGAGCAGCTATTCCCAGCTTCGGAGGAATACTATTAAATCTTCAAGAAATGAAAAAAATCAAAGAAATCGATACCTCTTCTAATAAATATGCAACAGTCGAGCCTGGCGTTACTTTTGAGGAATTACAGAAAGAACTAGATAAAGTTGGATTTCAGGTAATGATGCCACTGGGAGTTTCTTGTAAAAATTCTGTATTGTCTACCTATTTAGAGCGGACACCACTATTAAGTGGCCCAATTCCAATTTTATCTAACGGTTGGCAATGTATTTTTAATATGGATGTTCTTTTACCAAATGGTGATAATTTTCAGACTGGGTCGGGTGAAGCTACACCCAAATATAAAAATCTTACACCTCACGGCATAACTGGTCCCGATTTTTCACGAGTTTTTACAGCAGCTCAAGGTACCATGGGGATTATTACTGAAATGACTGTAAAAATCAAAAGAAAATTTCCTCATGAAGAATTATTCACTTATATAGCGGAAAAATATGAATTGCTTGAGTTAGTATCTCGCCTTAAAAAATTAGATATAGGGAGAGAATGTCTCTTAATCAGCAAATTAAATATGGCCTCTATTCTAGCTCAGGATTATGAACATTTTGAAGAACTTTTTGAGATGTTACCCGATTGGACACTAGTTCTAAGAATTACTGGATATGATGATGAAGAATTAAAAATCAATTTAGAGGATTTAAACGACTTTAAAATAAATAATGCAATTGACACTCTAGAATTATTAACTGGTCTTAATAAAATTGATGAACTTCTTCTTAATGAATTCAAACTTCCAAATAAATTGATTAATTTTAGGTATTATAAAGGGCATTGCCGAACTATCTCATTTTATACTGAAGTGGATCGGATCGAAGATTTTGATCGACAAGTCGAGCTACTCGCTAATTCTTATAATTATTCCACCCAAGAATTATATGGTTACATTATGCCAATCGAACAAGGTAGGACATTTTATTGCGAATATAATTTCCATGCAGATCCAAGTGATATGGAAGAGTTCTATAGAATACAAAAATTATATCAAGATGCTTGTGAAATAGTTGTAAACTTGGGTGGAATTATTGATCGCCCTTATGGTGATTTTCTTGTAAATCTAATATATTCACGAATTCCAAATTATTATAGTTATTTATGGAAAATTAAAAATTGGTTTGATCCCAATAATATTCTCAATCCAGGAAAAATTTTTTGATATTATTTCATCTTGTATTTAATAAATATGATATATAAAATTTGAAATAAATTCATATTATTATCTAATATATTAAAAATCTTGTGAAGTTGAACTAAAATGCCAAAAGATTTAAGAGAATTTCATGCAGATGTATGGCATTGTACTAAGTGTTTCTGTTGCGCATATATCAATCCATACTATCTTTTAGATGAGAATTTTTACTACGGTTGTCCTGCAGGAAACTATTTTAAATTTGATTCTCATCATGCATCTGGACGAATGGAAATTGCTCGAGCTATTATTGAAGAGGAAATACCATATCCAACTGAGCAGCTTTTAGAAATCATATATTCATGCACTACATGCGGTTTATGTCAAGCCAATTGCAGCTTTTTAAAAGGGCTTGAGCCTGTCGAAGTAATTGAAGCCGTTCGACGCAAATTAGTATCTGACGGAATAGGGCCGCTCCCGCAACATAAAAAATTTGCAGAATCTATCGAGAAAAAGCATAATCCTTATCGAGAAGAACATTACAAGCGTATAAAAGATTTTAAACAAGCTAAACAAAACCCCGATGCTGAAGTTATCTATTTTATCGGTTGCACAAGTTCATATAGAACCAAAGATATTGCCTCCGCTACAATCGAAATCCTAAACAAGTTGAATGTTGATTATACAATTATGGGCGAAGATGAATGGTGTTGTGGTAGCCCACTATTTAGAACTGGACAAATAGAAGCTGGAAAAAAGGTAATGGAACATAATATCAGTATTATTAATGAAAAATTTTCAAATGCAAAAAAAATTCTTTTCTCGTGTGCCGGGTGCTACCGAACTTTTAAAAAAGATTATAAGGAATTATCGGAGGAAAAATTAAACCCAAAATTGGAGCACATTTCCGAATATTTACTCCGTCTTATCAAAAAAGGACAAATTAAATTACCTAAAAAAGATATTCATATTACATATCATGATCCATGTCATTTAGGACGACATTTAGAAGTCTATGAACCACCTCGCGAAGTAATAAAAACATTTGGAAACCTAGTCGAAATGCCCCGTAATCGTATTAATGCTTGGTGCTGCGGTAGTGGTGGTGGTGTGAAATCTGCTTTTAATGATATGGCTATTTATACTGCAAACGAACGACTTGAAGAAGCAAGAAGTACAAAAGCTGAAATCCTAATGTCAACATGTCCATTCTGCAAATTAAATCTGTCCCAAGCTAACGATAAAAATGATGAAAAAATTGAAATAATGGATCTAGTTGAATATATTGCTAAAATTCTCTAATCCGTCATAAAGTTTTATATTTTTATTTCAGATTCTTAGAACAACTTAATTTTAATCAATTTTTATTCTTTTAAAAATTTTATTTAAATTATCTCAATTTATGAAAGAATATCTTCTTAAGTAATTAAATATATATTGTAAATTTGTTAATCTTAACATTTAGCATTGTTAATTTATTCATCTTTAAAAATAATAAGAGTACTATTTTATTACTCAAAATCTTAATGTTTTTTAAAGGGTTTTTGGTTATATTTAATATATGACTACTATTGCTTTAGATAATTTTAAATGTCCAATTTGTGATCACGAATTTGAAGCATATGTACTTGCGAGTTTTAGTGTATGCACACAACGAACTGATTTTAGGCCAAATTATGGGGGTTTAACACCTGTTAAATTTCAAATTAAAGTATGTCCTAAATGTGGATTCTCTGCAGAAAATTATTTCTATGACTCAGAGATCGAAAATTCCGAATTTAAAACAAAAATTAAAGAGGAATTTAAGCCAGTTAAAAATTATGATGATGGTGATTATTCATTAGAGGAAAAATTAGAACGTGTCATCAAATGCTATAAACTTATGAAACTTTATAATATTGGCAAAATTGACGATTATTATATGGGTAATTTGTATTTAACCGCTTATTATTGGATTAGAAATAGAGAAAAAGTAATGAAATATGGCGAGTTAGCAATAAAAAAATTCCAAGATGCTCTTAAATCCCCTCTCTTAAAAGAGGAAGAAATTTGGAGATTACGATATTTGATCGCTGAAATAAATAGAAGAATTGGAAATATTGATGAGGCTAATAAGCTTTTTACTGAATTAATTAACGATTTAAAAGGAAATGAAAAATTTAAAAATTTCTTGGAATTAGCTAAACAACAACGAGATAATCCTCAAGATATTCTTGAAAGTTCATTTTATGATGAAAATTAACTCTCATTTTTTTTTACACAGGATTTTCACTGTTATATTATTTATTTTAGCTGTTTTCAAGGTTATCTTAACTTGAAACCTAAAATTCATTGAGGCTAAAATTTAAAATATTTTATAGGAATAAAATAATTTAATTATATCATTAATTATTAGAAGTGATAAATTTTTTTATAGTTCTCTTTGATATAGGATGTGGACTATTTGACTGATGAACAAAAAGAAAAAATTAAAAATAAAAGAAAAAAGAAAAGAGATTCGATAGCAAAACTTAAACAGCAAATGATTGAATTCATTAACAACATAAAAACATATGAAGACTGGGATAGATTCGTCCAGATGTTTACTATGCGATTTCCCGAACGTAAGAAAAAGTTTCTAACTGATTCTGGCATTGAAGTTAAGCGTTTATACATACCTGATGATATTAAGGATATTGATTATAATAAAGACATAGGATATCCAAGCGTACCTCCATTTGTCAGAGGAGTATATCCTACCATGCACAGGGGTAGATTTTGGACACAAAGATTAATCACGGGATTCGGTACACCTGAAGATACAAATAAAAGACTTAAATTTCTAATAAGTCAAGGTCAAACAGGGCTCAATGTTATTTATGACCTTCCATCTCATAGGGGAATCGACCCCGACGATCCTCGCGCTAAAGGCGAAATTGGTAAAGATGGAGTAAATTGCTGTTGTTTAGAAGATATGCGAGCAATTTTTAAAGATATTGAATACTATAAATACTCCGTTTCTCAAATTACTGCAATTCATGTTCTTTGTATGTATATTGCGATGGCAGAGTTAGATGGTGTGGATATTTCACAGCTCAGAGGTACTGTACAAAGCGATATACTTAACGCCATAATTGGATGTGGAACGCTTGCTTCTGATATTACTAGAAGAGGCAAAGGTGCAATAGATTATTCTGTAGAGATCTGTGTTGACATCATTGAGTTTTGCACCAAATATATGCCCAAATGGTATCCAATTTCAATAGTAGGACGAAATATTCGCGAAGCTGGAGCTGATGCCGTTTCAGAAATCGCCATTGCATTTTCAAATGGACTTACTTTCATCGATAAGGCACTGAAAAGAGGACTGGATATTAATGAATTTGGTGAACGACTCTCATTTATGTTCTGCTGTGAAAATGACTTTTTCGAGGAGATAGCTAAATTTAGAGCTGCAAGGAAAGTATGGTATCGATTAATGAAGGAAAAAGGTGCTACAAATCCTCTAGCGATGCTGGTTAGAATGCACGTACAAAATAGCAGCATTGCTTATACTGCACAACAACCTCTTAATAATATCATTAGAGGTACACTTCACACTACCGCAGCAGTATTGGGTGGTGCTCAATCGCTTCACACAAACGCATATGATGAGGCGTGGGGACTTCCAACAGAAAAAGCTGCAATGATTGCACTAAGAACTCAACAAATCATTGCTGAAGAATCTGGAATAATGAACACTATTGACCCACTGGCAGGATC
>CAZYEE010000255.1:0-5410 GCA_964646355.1 uncultured archaeon
GCTCGACCTGCGCGATCATCTTGAATAAATTATTTCATCTTTAAAAAAATATCAGGAATATCTCTTTTTGTATTATTTTACTGTCTATATCTTTTGTTTCTTTAAAGTAGGCATTGTCAGCTATTTTTTCAAGATTATTCAGAATCTCTTTACCTGCAGATCTTAACTTTTCTTTCATCTCCTTTGCACTTTTGTTAAGGTTAATTATGTATCTGTAAATATGCCCATCATCAATTTCAAGTGCATCGCTTAGCTTTCTTATGATTTCTGCGTAATCATATAGTTTATTAAATGGTTCGACTGTGTAGTGAATTTCATAAAGCTCTCTCTTTTTATTATACCTGGTTACTAGCAGATTGCCAATCTCTTTTGTTGAATTAACATGTGTGCCACTGCATGCGCTCCAGTCAAAATTTTCTATTTCAATTATTCTTATGCTATCATTCTTTATACGCTCCAGCTTAATCCTTAGCTCTGGATAATCTTCAGCGCGAAATTCTGATTTTTTGATAATAATTTCAGAGGAATTTAGTGTAATATTCCCTATTAATGAATAAAAATCACTTTCATTAATAAATAATATTTGTCGTGCATTAATCAAAATAATCGAACTTCCATTTTCTGAAGTCTTTTTATTAACTCCTTGCTGCCCTAAAATGGATGTATTTTGAATATATATTCCATATCCTTTTACGATAATTTTTGAGTTTCCACCATTATTTCCATTTGTTGAATTTCCACCATAAATCTTAAAAATAGAGTAGGTTAAATTGCAGAATTCAGTTGCATTTAAAAAAATCGTTGAATTAGCCCCTGACATGTCTATACCATTATCTGTTCTAAAATTCATAGAAAATAATGTGATATTTTTAGCCGAAACATTAAAAACATTATTCTCGCCTGAGATCAACACATTTGAATTTATTCCAAAAAGAGATTCACATATAATATTAAACAAGGATGTTAAATTATTTGAATTTGATATATTTACAAGACTTTCAATTAATAATATCTCTGAAATATAACCCATTAAATTAGCGTTCATATATGAATCATTTATCTTTAAAATTCCTGATGCATTTAATATGATATTCTTTAATTCAATTTTCGAATGATTTCTTAGCAAAACGGAAGAATTATGATATGTATAAATGCATGTCCAATTTGTAGAATTGATTGCACCTGAATTCAATAATAATGTCCCATTATTTTGAATTGTTATATTATGTTCATATTTAAAAGTAGAATTTATTGTGAGATTTGCTCTTAGATCTAGTGTTCCATTCCCACGTATTAATATGCTTTTGTTTATTACGGTATCGGTTTTAATAATTGTATAATTTTCAATAATTAATACTGATTGTGTTTTTCCTATTAATATCCCCGTATCTTTGTTTTCTAAAAACTTATTTTTAAATGGGACGTATGGTAAGAAAACTACTGAAATAAGAAAACTTATCAGCATAATAGTTGCAATAACCCAAATCGCCCATTTTCTTATTCTCATTTTATGTTCATATTTAATCCTTTAAATTTTATTGGTATAAACATTATTTTTAATATTATGCGTAATTTTAAGTTTTAAAGTAAGCCTTTATATTAATTTTTTATAAAATTCTTGAACAAAATTGCATTAGATCCTATTTTTATTGATATTCCTGTGTTTAAAAAATCTATATTTCTCATTTATTTAATAATTTATGTGTTTCTTTTTCGTCTTTATAAATAAAATTTCTTTGATAGTAAAGTAAATATATTATTTAAAATAAAAAGACTATCACATAAACTTACATTATAATTAGTGTAGGGTATTTTATTGCAAAAAATTAATGTGGACATTACCAAATTTGTTCGTACGCGTAATGGATGTAAATTTAAAGTAAATTGCAATAAAGTAAATTATATTAGAAAAATTATAATCTAAAATTTGGTGAGTATTGATGAAGAATATTAAGTTAAAACCCAAAAATAATAATAAATTTCTCTTTTTAATATGTATTATATGTTTTAGTTCTATTATTACTTATCTTATTGGTTTAAATAGTTATAACACTTATAATCAAACCACAAATGATTATTCTCCATATGAGCAAGATGATGATAATAACCTACCAATCAATACTCACCAAATATTTTGGGGTAATTTGACCAGAAAATGGGAGCCCATAATTTTTAATTGGTCCACACTACCTCCTTCATTTAATAGGCTAAGTTGGGGAAATATTCGAGTCACTGTTTATGACGCTGATACTGCAAGATGGTATTCAGTACCTTTCCAGATTGATGAATTGGGGGCGCGATTTGAGTGGCAAGATGGTACTTATACAACTCTAAGTGAGATTAATACTACAACCACTTTTGGATTTATAGGATTGGATACTAACGGTATGGGTGGAGGTATTTTCGGTGAAGATGAGCTGGTTTTCTATGCGCATGACGGAGATCGGGTCTCACCTACAATGTGGTGGGAGGGTGATGCCGGAGGAACTTATCCAAACAGACTTGAAATAAGCATAATTGACCCAGTTGATGGTGGACGAGGCTGGATGTATATTTATTATGATAATACAATAAATCATGGTGATCCTACACTTACATGGGTAGACTATCCATTTCAAGGCTGGAATGCCTCAGAATTTAAGGCTTATGGTAGTCATTATGCAGTTATAAAAAATAAGACAAATCCTGATATTGAATTAGAGCTCTTTTCAGATTACGGAGCCAAACAAGATCTATTTAATGAATCTTTTAAGTCCTATACCGCAATTAATCTTTTCAATATTACCTATGCATATTCCGAGATTCTAACTATAGGACGAGAGGGAATTTGGAATAGTACCTATTATTCTGATCGAAAAACTGAATTACAATTTCCTGAAAATACGAGTTTGAATGGGTTCTTGAATGAAGGTGGTGACGGAACTGTAATTTGTGATGGACCCATTAGAACCATCGTTCGTAAACGAATATTTTATAATATTAATAGTTCACTTCTCCCCACTCCTCTTAATGTTATACAACATCAAGATGAAGTCTATTATATGAATAGCAAAATCATGAAAATCACGAAAGAGCTTGATACACTTGGATTATTCAATGCGACTGTAGATTATGATTATGATTTAGTTACTTCTATAAATAAATCAATTCGCTCAGACATTCTTGTTTATACTGGCTGGAGAAATGGTACGCTAATACAGAATAAACCAAATGGAATCGCAAATGAAACTTCAGAGTTAATATCTACTGGTGGCCCTACTGGACCTAATCCAGATGCACCGCCCAAATTAAATCCAGAGGTTCCTGATTTTATATTCTTTACTTCAAGCACCTCTGGATCAGCATGGTTATTATGCCCAAGGGAGCAGTATAATAATACAAATTCTGGAACCTATTGGAAAGACGATAATTCCACCAGTGAAATTGGATTTGTAATCGCTAATGTTACCCCTTCAGGTAAATTAATCTTACCAATAAAATGGGTATATTTAGGCTCTATTACATCACCCGCTCAAGCAAAAATTGAAGGTATAAAACTTTACAGACAAGCCAAAAATCCTCTCTCTATAATGACCCAAGTTCAATCAAGACCGGTTGATAATACTCCTCCTGTTATACATGAACCCATTCAGGTTCCAAGTCCAAGTGTTAACAACGATACTACAACAGTATATGCAAATATCACAGACGATAGAGCCGGAGTACATAGAGCGTTTGTAGTATTTTCTAATAGTACTGGAACCTATGCGCTTGAAATGACTTATATTTCAGCTTATGGACTATATGCTGCCGAAATTCCAAAGCATCCTTACAAATCTAATATTTCTTACTTTATTTATGCAAACGATACTTTTGGTAATATTGGGTATACTCCATTTGATTATCTTGGTGCATTCAGTTTTACTTTTGATCCCAATTATGCCCCACCAAATGGATGGGCCATTAATGCATCATCTAATACCTATGCTGTTGTGGTTCCCGAATTAGTATTTCATAGAAAGGTAGTAGAATTTTATGATAATAACGTTACTGGAAATGCACAAATGATAAGCTCGTCGTTTGGTCCAATCGTAGAGGGTCAAGTCGAATGGTGGGTCTATGGAATTGAAGGAGTTAATTTAAACGGTAAATTTTATATGGAATTTATGGACTCAAGTAATACTACTGGTATTTTGCTACAAGCTAACTGGGATGTCGGTGCTAAAACATTATCAAGATGGGATGGTTCAAACTGGATTGTTATTGCAAATAATTTTGAAAATAATACATGGCACCATATAAGAGTTACATTTAATTGTTATGTCTCTAATTTAACATACGCAGTTTATGTCAATGGTCAATTTATGGGCAGATTTATTCTTGTTAATCCTATTACAGGATTAGACCGAGCCAAATTTTATACTGGCGTTTCAGATTGTCATACCAGTTATTATGTTTGGGTTGATGCTTTAGATGCCTCCTGGGATGAACGATATTATCTCAACAGAAATAAAGATGCTTATCAAATGCTTAGGCAATATCTTGGATTATATTGTTTTGAAGAAGATCCGATTAATGGGTATCCTACGAATTGGACTGTCTATGAAGATGGATTTTTTAGAAAAGTTTATGTCGGTGCAGAAAAATTCAGACATAGAAAAATTGTTGAAATTTATGATGATGACGGAACTGATTATGCTTATATGAGTAATTCATTTGATCCTCAAGAAAATGGCTCTATTGAATGGTGGATAAATGGTAATGAATTTAATTCAAATAATGGTAATTTTTACGTAGATTTATATGATACAAATTATTTTCTTGCTATAAAACTATTATTAAATTGGAGTAATGGTGGTGATAGTCTATCAGTATTATTACCAAATTATAGCTGGAAAAACATTATTCCCTCTCCTTTATTAACAAAAAACACTTGGCACCATTTTGCAATCTATTTTGATACCAATAACGATACCTTCCATATTTGGGTGGATACTACTTATATAGGCGAATATAATTTTACCACTTCTGTAAATAATATTTCAAGCATCTTTTTCACTAGTGGATTTAGTGATGCTACTAATAATTTTATAGCATATATTGACGCTGTAGATTATTCTTGGGCTGAGGGATACTTCTTTAACCGTAATTTATATTATACTACACTCTTCAACTTTACAATAATCGATCCTTATCCTCCCCCACGAGTTAGAGGTGTAACTCCCACTAATCTTGGTACAGGTAATACATTAAATGTTTCTTGGAACCCTTGTCCCGCTGAAGATGTTAAATATTATCTAGTTTATATGAGCACAAATGTAAGTGGACCATTTATTTTACAAGCCAATGTTTCAGATCCTACCACTTACACCATAGTTACAAATCTCACTGATGGTGTAACCTATTATTTTAAAGTATCAGCTGTAGATGG
>CAZYEE010000256.1:0-5405 GCA_964646355.1 uncultured archaeon
CATCATTATTTGCATTTAAATTATTTGTTATTTCCCAGCCATCTGGCATTCCATCAGAGTCAGTGTCATTGTTATTTGGGTCGCAATTATTTTGGTATTCCGCAAGGTTTGACAGACCATCATTATCGGGGTCGCTGCTCGAATCATCATTAAGTGGGTCAAGCCCATTTGCTACTTCCCAGCCGTCAAGCATTCCATCTGAGTCTGTATCATTATTAGTAGGATTTGTATTATATGTAATTAATTCAGATCCATCATTTAACATGTCATTATCTGTATCATTATCGTTAGGATCACAGTTATTTTGATATTCCACTCTATTATTTATTCCGTCATTATCTGGATCACCTGACCAATCAGAATTACCAGTTGGATCTAGACCATTTAATACTTCCCATCCATCAGGCATTTGGTCATTATCGGTGTCTGTATCAGTTGGATCAGTATTATAAACGTTAAGTTCGTCCCCATCTGATAATAAGTCATGGTCTGTATCATTATTTTGTGGATCGGTCCCGTTTTGATATTCATAAATGTTAGCAAGTGAATCAGAATCAGGATCCGACATACTGTCATCTGTAAGAGGATTCAAATTGTTAGAAACTTCCCATCCATCGGGCATATTATCAGAATCGGTGTCGTTGTTAAGCGGATCAGTTCCATATGTATTAACTTCTAATCCGTCATTAAGATTATCAGAATCTGAATCGGCAGAGTGAGGTAGGGTACCATAATTATACTCTTCCAAATTGGTCAAATTGTCAGAATCGGGATCCTCTCCAGCGTCATCTACCAATGGATCCAAACCATTCATAGATTCGTATCCATCTGGCATTCCATCTGAGTCTGTGTCATTATTTGTTGGATCTGTGCCGAAGACATTGATCTCAGTCTGATCCCAAAGACCATCATTATCAGTATCTATGCTTTTCGGGTTTGTATTATAATTATATTCTTGAATATTTGTTAGGGTATCTCCATCACTATCAATACCTGAGTCATCTAAATTAGGATTAAGACCATATTTCACTTCCCATCCGTCATCCATCCCATCTCCATCGGTATCGTTATTTGTGGGATCTGTAAAATGGGTATTGATCTCATCTCCATCCAGAAGCGTGTCATTATCAGTATCATTATCATGTGGGTCGCAATTATTTTGATATTCCAGGAGATTATTTAGCCCATCTGAATCGGGATCATTTGCTGAATCATCATTAAGAGGGTCAAGTGAATTAGCGAGTTCCCATCCATCAGGCATATTATCGTTATCAGTATCATTATTTGTTGGATCTGTTCCATATGAATTAATTTCATCACTATCCAAAAGTCCATCATTATCAGTATCATTATTTTGAGGATTACAATTATTTTGGTATTCTTGAAGGTTAGTAAGTCCATCAGCATCTGGGTCTGATGCAGAATCATTTACCAATGGATTAAGGCTATTAGAGACTTCCCATTCATCAGGCATGTTATCATTATCAGTATCAGGATCTAATGGGTTAGTGCCATGAGTTAGGACCTCTTGACCGTCGTTAAGGTTATCATCATCTGAATCAGGATCATTTGGATCACAATTATTTTGGTATTCTTGTAAATTAGTCAGACCATCGCTATCGGGATCTCCACCATTATCATCAGTTAAAGGATCTAGTCCATTATCAATTTCCCATTTATCATCCATACCATCAGAATCGGTATCGGGGTTGTTTGGATCGGTACCATAATTCCAAACTTCATCAATCCAGTTTATACCATCATTATCTAGATCATCCGAACCACATTGCATATATTTATAGATTCTAACTCCAGATGCACCATCAGAAACGAATAACTTATCTGCATAGAGATTTACACCGTATGCATTCCCAGGAGTATCTGTAAGTGAGATATTTTTTGGATTTTTAATATTAGTTATATTAATAAGTTGAAATCCAGAATCATTGTTAGCAAGAGCTACAACATTGCCGAAAACGTCGATATCATAGGAGAAGCCATCGGAATCGGTACCTGAGATAATTTGCATATTATGAGGTTGAGTAATATTAATTATTTTAAGTCCATGATTGCCTTGGGAGAGGAAAGCAAGATCTCCCCTAACAGTTAGATGATGCGGATAGATATTAGAAGATATGTTTGAGATTTCGGTCGCTATAGGAAAATTGCTAATATTAAGTGCAACCAATCTGTATGGAGATACGGTTATGTACACGATATCACCCTCCACATCCACGTCTAATCCATGGAATGTGGTACCCCAGTAGCCTCTGTAAGCAGTATAAACTGAAATATTAAAGAAATACAACATTTTTTCACTTAATGCAGAGTTATTATTTTGTACATAAGCAAATTTTCCTTGAATATCAATTGCCCAAAAGTAGAAAGCAGATGAAGTAAAATATGCTTTTTGAATTGGATTATAGGGATCAGTGATATTATATTTTCTGAATCCACCATCTCCATTGGCTAAGTATAAGAAATCACCTGAAATTTGAATATCATTCGCAATTCCGCCTGGCGGAGTGATTGTGCTGATATAAACTGGATTTGAGAGGTTCAAAATATTATAACACACCACACCATTTGGACCATCAGCAACATACATATAATAACCATCGATTTCAACATCGTAAGCAGTTCCAGGTGTATCTATAACGTTGATTAGTACCGGATTTATGATAGAACCAACACGAACACAGCGTAAGCCTTGAACTCCATCTGCAATATACATAAGATCACCATCAATCCAACAGTCATAAACATATCCAGGAGTATTATAAGTAGCAAGGTCAATTGGATTTGAAAGATTGGATACATCATAACACCGAATACCACCACCACCCAATGCAACATATGCTAAATCTCCTGAAACTGCGATTTTTACAGACCCCAAGAATGAAACGTTGCTAAGTAATTGAGGATTATACGGATCAGAATAATTAACAATTCTCAAACCGGCAGGAATACTATAGCCAGAAGCATAGACAATATCTCCTTGTACCCATAGACCGCTAATATAATTAATTGATAGGTTAGAAAGCTTGACTGGATTATATGGTTTAGTTATATCATAGCAAACAACACCGCTGGAAAAACCACCTACATATAAATAATTTCCGGCTATTTTAAGATCATAACAATAATCGTTAACCATTGGATCATTGAATAGGAGTTGGATATTTGACGGGTCAGTCACATTTATTACTGAAAATCCATTTAACTGAGATGCAACATACGCATAATTACCATCAACTTCTACTTGTGTAGCATGTGATATTATGAGCGAATTAATTTGTTGTAGGTTTGTTGGATCAGTTATATTGATAATCCTTAGATAATTTCCACCTACAGCATAGAGCAAATTTCTTTGAACGCAAATTCCGCCTATTGGTTCTGAAAATGTTATATAATCCAATGTATTCATATTTGTAGGATCCGAAATATTAATTGAACGCACACCATATGATTTGTCAGCAATATATGCAATATCACCAGCGACTACCACATCCATACACGTATCAGAAGTATTAATCCAACCGATTTCAGGTGAGGAAGGAGTTATAAAAGTCGGAGTATTAAATAGGCTGTTTTTCTGGTATATTGGAATTAATTTAATTTTTAATAAAGGAAAAACTTAAGTGAAAATCATTGAAATGACGATTAACTTTTTATTTTTAGCCCAAATCTTGTTATAAATGCTGATTCGGTGTTTATTATAAAATAAACTCGAATTTTGCATTTTTATATCCCTTTGCAATTATTTTATGAATAAAGAAATTTTGTGGATCTAATAATAGAAACAAGGTATTTTTAAATGTTTCTAATTAAAATTTGGTATAACACATAATTAGCTAAGTTAATATGAATTCTAGATAAATAATATGAGTTTTTATGACTCAATAGCATAAATTAATTTTACCATAGAAAATTCATTATAAATTCCATCAATTTAAGATTTTCATAATTTTAATAAAATTATATTAAAATTAATAAAAGAATTTTGAAAATTATTTAATATTTTATAAAAAGATAGCGAAAAAGATTATAAATGAGATTCAATAAAATAGGTATCATCAATAATAGGAAATAACAACGTGTATGGATAAATAATCTTAAAGATTTTAGGGATAATATAATCTATTTTCTTTCCTAAATAAGATTAAGAAATTAGAGCATAAAATTAGAAATTAGAACAAAATATCAAAAATTGAAACATAGAATTAGTTAATAATTATATATTTAAGATGTAAAAATATATTAATCAAGGCTTGCCCCACAATTAGAGCAGAATTTATCTTGAGGTCTAACTTTTGAACCACAATATGGGCATACTTTTTTAGATTTTTCCTTTAATTTGGCTCCACAGTATGCACAAAATGATGATCCCTTTTTATTTATTTTTCCACATTTTGGACATTTGATACCACTTTCAGATGTTTTATCAGGAGTGGATGCTTCAACTTCACCTTCTAATAGATTATCGGGAATCTCAGCAAGGACCATAGGACGAATTCTTTTTGAAACCTCTCTTCCTTTATCTGTAAGTTTTAGATATTCCCTATCAACAATTTCAACAAGTCCTGATTTTTCCAATTGATAGATAGCAATTCTAACAGTTTCAGGTGTAATAAGACCTCTTTTTATTACATTCCAGACTGCAATATTTGAGGCGGTAAATAAGGTTTCGAGATGATTGAAAGAGCAGATACGCCCTGGCTCATTATGTTTCTCTTCTAAATATAATAACCTTTTTAAAATATTGGCTTTACACTCTTTAATTTGAATATTTACCATTTTAACCACTTTAAAAATATCATTTCTATATTTATAATAGAATAATTTTAACTTAAATAATCTATTATAATTTTAGTATTATTAAATTTAAAACAATGGATTAAAATTTTTCATAAAACATAAACATGAGTGATCTAAATGCGATTTAAGGATACTATGGAAGAAATTGCAAATAATATATCAAAAATTAAAGAAGAAATATCTGAGGAAATTTTAATAAATTTTGTAAATAGAATATACACCGCTAGAAAAATTTTTATTTATGGAGCAGGAAGATCGGGGTTTATAGGTAGAGCGTTTGCTCAAAGATTAATGCATTTGGGCTATAATTCGGTATTCATAGGAGATTCAATAACACCTCAATTTATTGCAAATGATTTATTAATTCTGATAAGTGGTAGTGGCGAGACCACTTCTACAGTAGCTCTTGCGAAAAAGGGGAAACAGCTGAAAGGACAGATTGTATTAATAACATCACATCCTGATTCAACAATAGGTAAAATAGCAGATTTAATAATAAATATTAAGAGTAAATCCAAGTCAGATCTACAAAAAGAAAAGAATACACTGGCTCCATATACCTCATTGTTTGATATTACAACACTGGC
>CAZYEE010000257.1:0-5403 GCA_964646355.1 uncultured archaeon
GTTTCACTAAAAAGAATTTAGTTAAAAAATAAAAGGGAGTAATAATAAACACAACTAAACATAATGTATTGAGGAACTTAGCTTGAAAATTTTAATAGTCCCTGAATTAGACTGGCTTGCATCTTTACAAAATAGAATACAAAAAATAAGTGATAGAATATCAAAAAATAATCAAGTTCATGTTATTTATTTTAAGCATCATAAATCAAATATTAAAAGATCTATAAAATTGAAAAAAAATATTTATCTCCACAAACCCACTATAGTTTTTTTTAAAAATAAGCTAATCTACTATATAGTAAATATTATACCAACATTCAATTATATTTATAAAATAATTAAAAATTATAAAATTGATTTAATTGTATCAACAAATTTTTTAATTGCTCCATTTTGTATTGTTATCTCTAAAATTACCAAAATACCCTTTGTATTTGATTTAGTAGATTTTCAACCGTATCATATTCATTATTTAACGTATATTCCTAAATTTATTAGAAAAATAGGTATATTCATTCTTTCACAATTATTAAAATTTGACATCAAGAAGGCAGACCACGTAATCACAACAGGAATACCGCTTTTTCATATAGCAAAAATGATAAAGGGTAAATCTGTTTCTATTGTTTCCAATGGTGTTGACCCAAATCTATTTAAAAGTGATATTTATGATGAAAATATTCGTAAAAAATATGAGTTAGGGGATTTAAATATAGGATTTGTTGGTGCTTTAGAATATTGGGTCGATTTTAATTATCTATTTAAGGCAATCTCAATCTTAAAAGAGGATTATCAATCAATAAAACTGTTTCTTATAGGTCCTTCAGAAAATCTTGGGTTAAATAAGATTAAATATCTTGCTTGGAAATATAACGTCATTAATAATATTATTTTTACTGGTAGAGTTCCTTATAAGAAAATACCCGCTTATATTAAAATGTTAGATTTTTGTATTGTTCCTTTTGTTAAAAATTATTTAACTGAATGTATTATTCCTATGAAAATTTTTGAATATTTAGCATGTGGGTGCCCAGTCATCTCTGTACCTTTAGCAGGAATAAAATCGGTCTTTAAAGATTCCATTTATTATGCTGAAACTCCTCTTCAGGTCCGAAAAATTGTTGATGTATTGATGAAAAAAGAAAATATTTTTAGCAATAAATGGTCATCATTGGTCAGGAAATATGATTGGGAAGATTTATCCAAGAAATATTGTCAAATACTAAAAGATGTATTAACCAGATCGGAGTCAAAAATTAATAATTAAAGATCAAATTCTTCACGATGTTTCTCATATTTATTATAAATCTTTCTTGAATATATTCTAAAGAATTTTTTTAATAATGAATTAAAATCAACATAAGCATAAAATGAATAATAAAATATCATAGCCAATAAAACAAAAGGAGTTAAATATCTGTTAATCAATAATATCAAAAATGAAAATCCGAAATAAATTCCCACGGATATTAAATCAACAATTATTTCAGTCGCATTATTTTTCCAATTTGTCCAGCCTTTATTTTTTAAATTTTTCATAATGAAAATACTCATTAATGGCACAAATAGAATTGTATAATACTTGTAAAAACCTCTTGGAAAGAATAATGTCATCGAAATCAATAAAATAAGTGTGTAAATTAAAGTGTATCTATTATAATATTCATCTCTTTTTACAAAGAATGAATATCCACAACATATAATCACTATACTAATGATCAATATAATGTAATACTCTAATAAATATTTCAGACCGATCAAGATTGGTTCTTCAAACTGAAATTTAATAAAGGGGATCACAAAATCTACTGGCACACTATATTCTGGTAAACTTAAATTAAATTCCATCCCACCTACCGCAAAAATATGATATAAATAATCCGGGAAATCTGGATATGTAGGTAAAATATATGGAATTGATAATAAAAAGATTGGCAAAATAAATGCAATTAAAACTTTTATATATTTCTTAAATTGCGTGAAAACAGAGAGCCCTTTATCTTGCATCCTTCTTGATAACCTAATTAATATAATCGTTAAAAAAATGCCGGAAAATTGTTTGCACATTATCGAGAGGCTCAGAAAAACTATTGACAGATAGAATCTATCATCCAATAAAAAGTAAATAGATATTACTAGAAAAAAGGTGAAAATTGAGGGGTTTAGCCAACAATATTCGCCATAATATAATGTTAAAGGATTAAACTGATATATTAGACTTGCTATTAACGCAATATAGTTGTTTTTCCAAACTTTTACTATTATTTTATATATAAAAAAGGTTGTACATAAGTCCAGAATTAAAATTGGTAATGCAACTACCCAATATGGATTATTTCCAAACATAGAGATTATGTAAAGGTATAATGGAGGATATATCAAATAGGGAGTATATGTCATAAAATCATTTGGGGTACTCCCGACGTAAAAAAAATGTGTATATGGCAATTTTCCTGCTAAAAAGTAGTTAACAAAATTTAATGTATAAAAATTAAAATCATCATAATACTCAACATTATCAAATCCAATAAGATCTGTAGAATATGGCTCCCCCATAAAGGGATTTGAATATGTTAAAATTCTCCAATTAAAAAAAAATAATTTAATAATCAGTCCTATTATTAATGGAATTAAAAACAATAATATATTTAATAATTTTATACGAAAATCATATATTTTTGATGTATTAATATCTTTATTTTTGATTTCTATTTTTTTATCGTTTAATGTCATTGTTAATTTCCTTGAATTTTTAATAAAGAAATATTAATTTTTAGACTATTTATTTCCAATTATTTAATTCTATTTTCTATTATCTATTTTACTAGAATTTTCTTAAATCAAAAATTTAACATAAAATGGATTAGTATTGAAAAAATAAATTAATTTTTAGACTGAAAAATTTATTGAAATTATCATTATAAAAATTGAGATCAAAAAAATTTTCATAATTAAGAAGCTATTTTAATGTTATTCTTAGAATAGAAACAAATTTAATTGATATATATTAAAAATAATTTGATTTAATTAATCCTCTTATAATTAATAAAAATCAAAATGAAATTGAAATTGAAGCCAAGTAAATCAAAAATAACATTACTATTAATTACTTTAATAGGACTTATTTTTAGATTAATCTCTTTAACACAAGGAATTGAATTACAGTATAAATTAGATACAAGCATATTCCCAGATGAAGCAGGATTTTTGATTTATGCAAAATATATTTTGAATTGGGATGTTGGGTCTATAAGTACCTCGTATCATGGGAGCATAATTTTTTCTGGAATTATTGCAATATTTTATTCGGTGTTTGGTGTTTATGCAATAATAGGAAGGCTTATCTCTATTGTATTTGAAACATTTACAATAGTAATAGTATATTTTTTTGCGAAAGAGATTTTTGTTTCCGAAAAAAAGGCATTGTTGTCATCGTTTCTTGTTGCAATCTCTTCAATAATGCGTTTCTGGGATATGAGAGCATTATCAGACGGTCCATTAACGTTCTTTTTTACTTTATCACTGTATTTATTCTTTAAAGGAGTAAAAAAGGAGAAAATCAAATATTTTATATTGGCTGGAATATCATCCACTGTTACATTTCTGGTAAAATTTCCGGGTATTCTCACATTTTTTATATTTTTCATCTATTTCATGATTTTAATAGTTAAACCCGAAACCCGTTATAAGAAAAAAAGAATATTCATTAGCTTTTTAATTATATTGATATTATTCATGTTCACAATATTTTTGATACTTTTAAGTCAGTTGGTAATAATATATCAACCATTTATAGAGATTGGAGAATATTTAATGGTATTATTCCAACAACCTACTAATTTATTATATTATATCTTTTATTTATTATCCTTGGATACCATATATGGAATCATAATTCTAATTTTTCTGATAATAATTGCACTTTATTCAATAATCAAAATTAATAATGAAACACTTTTATTAATAATCTGGTGCGTTGTTTTCTTTATATTTTTTTCATTTTATGGTGGTTCCGAGTTATATAGATATTTATTACCGGCATTTCCTGCATTATATATGTTAATTTCAAATTTTTTCATTGACATTATAGTCAATAATCTTAAAATTTTCAAATTTCCTCATCATATTGTAAAAAAAATTATTGTTGTTTTATGTATAATTTCTCTATTTTTTTATACTGGACTAGAAGTTGTTTTTGGTGAGTATATAACAATAAAACGAGCAAATACATACAAAGGAATTTATAATTCAAGTATCTGGTTGCTCAAAAATGCACCGGATACAACGAATGTTATGGCACCAATGAATTCATTATCACAGCTTGAATTTTATACTTCGGATAATTACAAATACTATCCTTTATCAACTGAAAATGACTGGACAAGTATTGTAAATGATCTTCGTAATAAAGATATAGATTATGTAATAATTTCTACATTACAATATCCCGAAACTCAAAATTTGCCTATATGTATTTTAATCCATTCATATCTTACTCCTATTTATAATTCAACAGATGGTATATTTATTACTTATATTTATAATACCAGCGGTTTATAATAACGGTGAGGTCTCTATTTGGGCCCTATAGAAGCGAAATTGGAAAAAGTTTACTCAATTTTGAAAGATAAAAAGGTTATTGTAGCATTTTCTGGAGGAGTAGATAGTACAGTTATTGCAACTATTGCCAAAAAGGTTGCAAAAAAGGTCTTATGTTGCACCTTTTTTGGCCCAATCTATTTGAATGATGATTTGGAAGAAGCTTCTAAAATAGCGGAAGAAATTAATGTAAATTGGCGCAAAGTCGAAATAAAAAACATTCCTAAAGATTTTTTTGATAAAAATCCTGTAAATAGATGCTATATTTGCAAAAAAAAGGTAATGAGTGAATTAAATTCTATTAAAAACCAATTAAAATATGATATAGTTGTAGATGGTACAAATTTTGACGATCTTAAGGAATATAGACCTGGACTAGCCGCGCTAAAAGAGCTTGGTATTATTTCTCCACTTGCAGAAGCAGGGTTTTCAAAAAGTGAGATACGTAAAATAGCAGAATCATTTAATTTAAGTGTTGCTCATAAACCATCTACCACCTGCTTACTTTCAAGAATCCCTTATGGGCAAAAAATTACAAAAATAAAATTTCACCCTCTAATTTCTGATAATAATTCTTATAAATTTAATTTCTATAAAGGAATAATCGTCAAAACCGGATATGGTGGTAAAATTGCTCAGCCTACCAAGGGAAATGTATTCCCGGAGCGGATTCCAGTAAGAGATTTTCAGATACTGGTTTCGGGATGGGATGAAGAAGATGGTCCTGTAGCTTCTGCCGTTGTTCTGGTGAAGCATTTTTATAATCCCTGGAATATACATTCCAGAACTCCCCGTAACTGGCTG
>CAZYEE010000258.1:0-5401 GCA_964646355.1 uncultured archaeon
TTTGCTTCGCCAAGTCACCGAGATTCAAACACAAGGAAACAGCACATCTGTAAATCTATATATCGATAAAATGTTAAAATGGATCAAGTCGATTTCGTATAATACGCAAGAAAGTGATCCTGAAAAAGCTGTTTTTGATATTACCATAAACATTCCAAATAATGTTACAGGCATTGAAGGATTTCCGATGTATCTACCCGAAATTAACCTTGGCATCTATTATAAAGCTGGCTATCCATTCTATATCGAAAAAGAAGCAATTTTAGGATGGAGAAATTTACCGCTTGATTACGCGACTAATCTTACATTTTTCCCAGAACCTGGTGAATCAATTCCTGTGGCATATGATATCCTTGACGGAGTTGCAGACGGAAAATATTTTCCATATGATATTTATAGATGGATAAAAGTAATCTCACTCGAATCACCTTATAAAATAATTCCATATGGCAGTAATGGAGAGGATATTAACCTAAAACTGACCTTTTATGGTGGCCCTATTTCAGGATCTCCGTCCGAGCCACACGCTCTAAGTCAGTTTATCGGGACTCTATTCAGATACCTTTTAACGAATAGAACTGTTCCTGCAGGTTTAATCCATATTCAAGGTAGTGCCAAGATCTTTGGAATGGAAATGCCAATTGATTTAGATGCTCCCGAAATATATATTCCATTAAATATCACTGAGATTGTAAGTGCTTTTATGCAGCCACAAGAAGAAGGCGGCGTAGGAGGCGGAGTAAGCTCATTACTTGGACCAGATGCAGGTATAAGAATTAATCCAATATTTAACATATCTGATTTGATCACTCAAATCGGGTTATTTGATATCCAAAATTACAAGGACCTAAATCATAATTTCCAAAGAGATTACAATGGTGTAACCTCTGATGGGCTCAAAAATTGGACTGAACCATTATTTGAAAATGGTGCATTTACTATCTCGATATTATTGGACCTCGCTAAAAAGATCGGAATTAAGAATCTTAATATACAATTTCCTGAATCAAGCTGTGACTTTGATGCCGAAAATACCACCGAAATTTGGAACCCACCCTCCGTTTATGATAAAAACATCTTAAATGAGCTATTCTTCTATCTACCAAAACAATTTACAAACTTTATTGGTAAACCTGATTTGGCTAATAGAATTTTTGGTCTGGTCGGGTTCATAAAGAACTTGAATTTGACAGCAGCTGATATTGAAGAAGGCAATTATCTGCTTAGTTTAACTCTTAGGCTGCTTTCGGACATTCGAGATCCGAATTTTAACTTATCAAATGTATTTGCAGCGTTCTTACAAGGTTTAACAGAAGGTCTTTTAGGTGTTGGTATATTTGGGTCTGTCGATTTACAATTAGGAAGCTTTCCACTAAGCTTATTATTGAATTTACCATTAAATATACCTATATCGCCAGATATGCTCAGATCATTAAGCGAAACTGGAGGAGGCCAAGGAATCGGTGATATTTTAGGCGGATTTCTTAGCGATCCATTACACGCACTTCATCTCAAAAGTATTGGCTTTAATGGATTGGCTTTAGATACCTATCAAGGGTTAGCTCAATTGAATACCTCAATTGATATGGACTTAAGTCTACCATTTGGTCTATATCTTCCAACTGAAATTAAGAGAGATGAAAATGGAAATGTTGAACCATATCTGGGCATCGGAGGTGGACCAATAACATTATATGTAAATCCGAAACCCTCTAATTGGGACAATATGACACAAGCTCAAAAAGATCAATGGCTTAAAGATAATAAATTCCTTGAAATACCTTCATTAGATGATCCTTATCTTCAAGAAAGCATTGCAAGTATATTAATTGATATTGCAAAAATTGGGCAAGGACAAGGAATTGCCTATCATTTTGATGATGGGATTGTAAATTCTGAGAATCCTGCAGAATATGGTAATTTACTCCAATATTATAATACTAAAGGTGAACTCCCACCCCCAGCAGAAACAAAGACTGATTTTTCAACGACAATGGATCAAATATTATTGAATCTATCTTCATTAATACCAAAATTCGGAAATGGATTCTTTAAATTACTAGAAAGCATAGGAATTGACAGAATGTTTATAGAATACATGAATAATTCAATGCCAGGAGGTCTGTTCAATCATTTAGACAGACTTCTAGAAATGAACTTAACCATGTTCTTAAACATGTTATATCAACCTGGTCCACAAAATGACTTATTTGACTATTTAATCGATTCAAACAAGACATATACTCTTGAACCAGTAGTAGTTCAAAACGCTACATATGATCACGGATATTATATAAGCATGAAAGTAGCACATTCTGGTTTATTGGATGTCCAAGCATTATATGATGAAGACAGGCAAATTAATTACTGGGATACTGCAAGTGTTGTAGCCCATGGAATTACTAATGAAACCGAAGATGGGCCTTGGGTAAATAGATTGATCATAAATGCAAATGGAACCGCTCTAGGTAAGGTATATTCCATATATGAAGGAATGGTCACCATAAATTGCACAGGTCTTAATATAACAAAACTGCCTCAAATTGGTGATACATTATTAATTAACTATACTGCTAATAAACTTGATCTACTCAGCATTTCAAATCTATTAAATACTTTATTGAGCGGAGGCGGATTAAGCTTCGGTAGTGATACTGAAACAACCATGAATATTGTTAATGACATTCCTAATTTATTCGCCTCAATGGGAATCGATCTAGATAAATTGGTCCCAGAGTTAATAAAGTATTTAAGAGTTAATATAAGCGATCCTGTTAAAGGATATGGTATCAAACCTTTTGAAATGCTTGATGTTGCAAATATTATATCCAGTATGGAAAGCAGTACGACGGGTGGTGGTAGCGGAGGTGCTCTCGGAGGGTTATCCCAAAGTTTGGGCGACACTAATATGATTAATGCAATAGTTGAGAGCGTGGTTAAAAAGATTCTTAGTAAAGTGGATCCATTTCAATTAATGAATGAATTAATAGGGAATCCACTTCCATGGCTTGATTATATGAATAGAAGTAAACTATTCACAAAATCTGTGATATTACCATTAATTTCAGGATTATTCTCAGGAGAAGCAAGTATACTGGGAGAATTTCCATGGGATTCTCTATTAAATGCTATAGTTCCAATTTTATCAGAAATGCTTACAGGTCCTAAAGGAACTGTTATTGAACATCATGGTGCGTTGAACCTATTTGCTATGCTATCGGTTTTAGAAAATGCACAAGAAATGACTCCCGAAGAAGTATCAAGTGCAGCAGATTGGATCCCAATCTATACAAATGGCCCAAATAATTATACTGTCGATCGACCACCATATAATAATTTAAGATTATTATCATATGTTATGAACGGATTATTAAACTCTGGACTTGATGCAGAAGATCTATGGTCTATTATTGAGCTACTATTTGGATTCGGATTATTCGGAGAATCTGACCAGCAGCAACAACAAGAGCCAGGTGGATTGGAAGGTCTTACAAGTGATCTTGCAAATTTAATTGGACTCATTGGTTTCCTTGCTCCATCCACTGAATGGGTCTCAGTTCTTAGAGAATTAGGGATATTCTCACGCTGGGAGGGTGAGTGGACGGGTACAATATATAACTTGTATTTCTGGATTTTTGGACCATTTTCTATCAGCCTTGATGCAATAATTGGTAGATTATTAAACCTAGAAAAATTCCTTGCAACCGGTATATTAGAACTTCTGCCTGACTTTATGGGCGGAGGAGAACCAATGGAAATGATGCGATTATGTATCCTTGAAAACCAAACATACTCAAATCCATGGTACTATTATCCAGGATATGATAGTTCAGCAAATCATGGACCCTATGAAGAATTTAATGGTTGGGATTCCTCAGATAATTGGGGTTGGGTACCCCTTACATGGGATCCTGGCAATCCAAATGCAGATCCTCCCACATATCCTCAGAAAGGCGCTGATTATCCTAAGAGCTATATCCAAAATATAATAAGTGCATTACCATTAGCAATAGATATTGACATACCTGAAGTAGAAATCACAGTTGAAGATATTTCCTTATTCGGATTAGTCACTTTTGATTTATACCTTAATTTACCAATTGACCTCCCAATAAGGTTAAGACTTCAAGGGAATCCATGGTATCTTGTAAAATATTTTGAAGATGTAGGAATGAGTCTATTTGGAGTTGCAACTCATTTCGTTGGTCCAACATTAAAAGATTTAATTATAGATATCATAGCACCTTCGGGTGAAGGAACAAATGAGAGTGCAGCTGATACTTTCGATGAAATTATTTCAAAAGTATTAGCGGATCCAGTAACATTAATAGAATCTGTATTTAACTCAGGTTGCGACTTTATGCATGCATTGAAATTCTTCTTTGATCCAAAATATATGCCAGCTAGTGAATGGATGGTAGATTCAAGCTATGTAGATCCAGGATTCGTGCTAGGCGAAGAAAACCTTACTGGTCCGACATTATATTGGGATAAAATGCCAAACCTTGGTGATAATGACGAAATACCTGATGAATTTCCATGGTACAGGTTTTCGATTCCTGTCTTTAACCAAGATCCTATTCTAGTCAATCAAGGTCCTGGCTCTCAAACAAGCAGAGATCCGCCTTTAATTGATCAAATAACTCCGGATGGACCACCTGGAAGTGGAAAATGGATTTTACAACCAGATGGTATCCCGGATGGGATTGAACATTATTGGTATGACACTCCATTCCCATATGTGAATGTTACAGTTCCAATAGATGACCCATCCGATCCGTATTATATCTGGCTTCATACCGATCCAATATTATGGAATGATGTTGGCCCCAACCCGATTTCAGGTGCTCCTACTTTAGTAGATCTGCCAGATGCCTATTGGGATAATGCAATCGTTCCATATTATGCACTCTACTACGTACCTCCTGGAACCGAAGAGGGCAATAATACAATTCGTACTGGAGCTGGAGTTGCTGGTAGATTACCAAATCCAGCCTTATATTATCAAATCAGAGAGGCTCCTGGATCTAGATACGCAACACCAGACGGATATGGCTACTTCCCAAATATTTGGTGGTGTTTCAACGATACTTTAACCCAAACTGATTATCGATTTGGATACTGGGATACATATTATGATGATGTATTGAATAAAGATGTGAAATTCCTAAATACACAACCATTCTGGGATCTATTAAGTTGGGGTGTATATCCTCACTTAATGGGTGCAATTGACTTAATCGATATTGGTGCAATGATTGGAGACTTATTCCAAGAAGGTGGTACAGGGGCATCAGCAGCTCCCGGTGATCTGCTTGCTGGGTTAGGTGAAGATTATTATCATATCATCCATTATGACGATGTGTATAAGAAATATGGAATTCCTGAGGAATATGGGTTA
>CAZYEE010000259.1:0-5387 GCA_964646355.1 uncultured archaeon
TTGGACTGGGCTTTGGAATTGCTCTATTTCTCTATAATTTGATCAGAAAATAAGTAATTTCATAGTAATTTCATTTTAATACTACTTTTTCTATTTTTAGTAGTCATTTATGGATATTTCAAATATCTGTTTATTATTTTAGTGATATTTTAATGTAATGGACATCGGAGATGATTAAAATTATAATAAAAATAGTAAAAAAAAGAGATAAATATTAGTTCATAATGAAAACTGGTTATTAATTGAAATATACGTTGATAATTTATGTTATTTCGTTATAATTCTTATTTCGTTATAATACTTATATCATAAAAAGAGCTTGGATGATTTATAATATCACTTAAATAATCCATTAAAAGCTCATTATTCTCTAAAAATTGAAGTAAAAATTCTTCAGGCCATAAGGCTTCTAAACAATAACAATTCTCTAAGCACTTAATAAATAGAATCCCAAATTTTTGTTCAAGAATATTTGTGCCCAGTATTACAATAAAATCTTTATCCATAAAATTTTTGCCGTTTGGATCATCTAATTTTGTTATATTGTGCATTATATTATAATTATTGTGATTTTCAATTAAAACAAGAATCTCTTCTATAATCTCAGATGCTATTATAATTTTTTTTTCATTATACTCAGATACATCATAAAAATCTATTATAAATGATTTCTGGTCGGTTTCGGTCTTATCACTGAATTCAATAGTCCAAATCTTCATTAATATCTAAAGTTCTTATAAATTAATAAAATTTTGTCTTAATTCTTTTGAATAATTGATCTAATTTTACAACCTTAAAATTAGGGGTTTTTAGGTATTTTCCTTTAATTACCAATAAGTATTTTAATTGTTAAATAAAAATAGAAATAATATATGATAATATAAAAAAGAAATTTAAACAAAATATCCTTTATTCTAAAATAATATTTAATTTGATCGAATGATAAACTATGATAATAAAAAAACATTTGTAAACAAAAAAAATTTTTATTATTGTGAGAATAATAAATTTAATATTTAAAAAATTGATATTAATCATTATAAATTGTTAAATCCATTAATTAATTCCAAAATTTCACCTAGATAACAAGATTTTAACTGTTAATTAATGGGCTATGTATTACATCTCTTCCTATTATGGAATTTAGAAATTTGAGACTCTCTCTTAAAATAAAATTCTTACTATGATTAGAATGTGAATAATTTTTATTGAGTCCGATCCTTAAATAAAATAGAACACTTATACTAGAATAGCTTAAAATATAACACATCAATTATTCAATAAAAATAAAATAATTATTCAGAATATAATGTAAATGTATTTGTAGAACTGATTACTGAAAAAAGGTGGAAATGAACTATGTTAGAATATTATCAGAAACCTAAAATAACATTTAGCAAACAAGAAATTAAAGATTTATTAATTGCAACTGCTGCATTGACTATTATGTTTGCATTTATGGATATAAACATTTTTTCGTTAATTTTTAATTTTTCTATATATTATTTCATTGGATTTTTGTATATTTTATTTGAATGCTTCCTTGTATCTATTACTGGATTTCTATTTCATGAACTTGGTCATAAATTTACTGCCCAGAAATTTGGATGCTGGGCTGAATTTAAAATAAATTATTGTGGGCTATTACTGGGCATTATTATGGCTTTATCTGGATTTATCGTATTTTTTGTTCCTGGGGCTGTTTATATAAGTGGAAATATTAATAGAGAAAAAAATGGAAAGATTGCATTAGCCGGACCATTAACTAATTTAGTAATTTCAGGCGCATTCGGTATGTTCTATTTTCTAATCCGATTTAGTATTTTTTATCCAACTTTTATTGCATTATGTGAATTATTTAGGTACATTGCTATAATTGACACATCACTTGCTGTCTTTAATCTAATTCCAGTTGGAATCTTGGATGGTCGAAAAATTTATGAGTGGAATAAACCTCTCCTAATTACTTTAATTGTGTTGTCAATTATTTTTTTGGTCCTAATTTATATTTTTTAATTTTTGGATAAGTATTTATAATAAACTAAATCTATTTTTATATACCTTTTATTTACAAAAATTATTTGGATGATTTTAAAGATGCAATCAATTACGGACTATACAAATATCGCTTTAATCATTTGTAATGTTGCAGTTTTCTGGGCTTGTGCTGTTGTTTTTATTTTTAAATTAAAAACCTATGAGTTAAAATCACAAAAAAGATTCTTTTTAGGTTTAGCGTTATTTTTTATATTTTGGGGGCTTATGAAAATTTGTTTCACAATTTCTAATTATTATAAAAATATTGACCTCATTTATTATTCAATATATTGGAAGATTGCAGCAAGTCTGGGAATCTGTGGTTTATTGTCTATTATATTGGTCCTTGAAACATATATGGTAAAATCCAAATATTTTTTCTCAATTATTACCCTAATAGGATTGGTGCTCGCTATGACACTTCCTATCTCAGGCACCGAGATCACTGGTGCCAGACTCGCCTCTTATATATTTTTACCATTAGGCGCAATATCTATAATCCTTCTCTATTTATACCTCTATGTAAAATTAACGGGTAAATTAAGACATGAAACAGGATTAATTTTGTGGGGAATTTTATTAATCTTCCTAGGTTATTCCGTAAATATCGAATTAATTAAAAAGTATTTTGATCCTATATTACTTGATCATATTTCCTCTATTATGATGATTTGTGGAGCTTTACTTTACACATTAATGTATTACAGAAAAAAAGCATAATTTTAATTTATTTAAATTTTTTATGAATTTTTCCAGTGATTTTTGCAATTCCTTTTTTAAAAGTGGTTAATAGTTCATAGAACATTTTTCTATTTTCTTTTAAATTAACAAGATCGATTCTATCAATATATTTTTCTGTGATATTCATGAATTTTTTTAAGTTAATAATGTAATCTATTAAGAGAATGATTTGTGATGCATGTGTAATTTTGTTTGGGTTTAATTGGGTTATAATTGGTTCTAATTTAAGGATTAATTGCTCAGTTTCATCTAAAACACTTTTAATTAGATTATATTTTGCATAATTATTTTTGAGGTCTTCAATATTATTCCTAAAATTTAATTTATTATATTTATTTATTATAAATTCCACAAATAAATCAGTATTTTTCATAATAATTGAATGCCCTTTTTGTAAATATTTCTTAATTTCTGGATACAAGTTATCTATTACCGAATTTTCATCCAAGTAGTTTAAATAATTGATTATTTTATCGAACATTTCAATTGGCTGGGCTTTCAAAATATTTACAAGTATATCGAGTATTTCATCGGATACCTCTTTATTATCTAATAGTTCTAAGAAGATAGAATCATATTCATATAGAATTTCTGGAGATCTAATAGAAATATTTAAGAAAATATCAATAATATCTTCATCAGGCCTTTCTTTATCTAGTATATCAATTAATTGTTTGACATAATCTTTAAATAATGTTGGATCTCTTCTACCTATGTTTTTTAGAAGATCAACAGTTTCGAGGTATAAATCATCATTATTTAATAATTTTATAAGGTCTGGGATATAGGGCTTGATCATTTCTGGCTCTTCATAAACAATATTGGATAATATCCCCCAAATATTAAGTCTGAAACTAATATCATTGATATTTAACAAATTAATAATTTTTTGGATATTATTCTTAAAAAAAGTTGGATTTATTTCACTAATATTCCTCAATATTCTGATTAAATCCAATCTAATGTTCTCAATTTCTAAAAATTCGATAAGATTGGATATTTCGGATTGTAATAATCTAGGAATTTTTGCAATTTCCTGTAAAATTTCAATAATCTCAAATTGAAACTCATCCTTTTTTAAATACCTTATCAATTTTGATATGTAATTCTCAAAATATAGCGGAACTTTAGTCGCAATATTTTTTAGAATCTCGATAGAGTAGAGTTGAATATCTTCATTTTCAAGAGAGTTGATTAGATATTCAATAGAATCTTTAAATATTTCAGGAGATTTTTCACTAAAAATAGCAAGGAGCTCTAAAGGATCTATATCAAATTCAACGTCATTCTTTATGAAATCACGATAATTAGTTAATATATTTTCATATACATTTATAATATTAATGTCTTGATCTTCTATTTCTTTAATCAAGGACTCTATAGGATCTAAAATAAAATCTGGAAATTTATATTTGAGTTCATTATAAATATCATTAAGTTCAGATTTTATCTTTTTATTATGGGGTTCATTAATTGCTTTGCTAATATGGTTTATATCATCTATTAATATATGTGGATCCTTTTCTAAAATATTGTCAAGAATTGATAAGATATCAAGCTGAATTTCTTGAATCTTGAGGCAATTTAATAAATTTCCTATAGAACCTTCAAAGATTTCGGGATGATGAATAGAAAGATCTTCTAACAATCCAATAATGTATAGTTGATAACTAGAATTGTTTAATAAATATAGAAAATCTTTTATATAATCAGTAAAAATTAAAGGATTTTTTATTGAAACTGATTCTAAAAATTTAAAAATCTCATTTAACTCATGTTCATTTATGGAATTTTCCTTCAATTTATCAATGATAAGTTTGATTTCCATATAAGATCACAACATATAATCGGAATTTCGAGTTAAAAATAGTTTTGTTAAAAAATATCTATAATCAATGATTAGAATTTAAAAAATTTGAATTGATGGATTTAAGAGATTTAAGAGATTTAAAAAAGAGGAGTAAATTAAACCATAGCTACACATATAATTTAATTCAATATTTTTTTAAAGCCATATGATTTGGATTAGAAATAAATCAATTTCGAAGAGAAAAATAAGAAAATTCGAATGATTAAATACAAAACCAACTAGAATTAATATATTTACTATGTTTTTAAATTATATCGGGGATTTCAGAAGCTATTTCAGGGGCGATTTCAATAGCTTTACTAAAACATTTTTCTGCTTTTAGCTTATCTCCCTTATGATAATTTACCAGACCAATATAATACCATATTCGGGCATTTTTATCATCATGTTTTTTTACATCTTCTAATAACTTTAAAGCTGTTTCATGATCACCAATTTTGGTGGAATATATTTCTACAATCTTAAAAAGAATATCTAGATTATCTTTATCTATTTCCAGAATTTTTTCTAATGAATGAATTGCATCTTGATATTTTTCAGCATCTATGTATATATATGCTAAATTTTCCCAACCTTTAATAAATTTAGGGTTAATTTTTAAAGCCTTTTTGAGAATTTTTATTGCAAGATCGTACTTTTTTTGAGAATAATAGCAAAGTGCAAGAAAATTCATTGCTGTAATATATTTTGGATTAATTTCAAGTGCTTTTTGAAAATATTTTATTGTTGCATTTATATC
>CAZYEE010000260.1:0-5385 GCA_964646355.1 uncultured archaeon
TTTTTTTATTTTTTTATTAGTTTCTTATTTTTTCGTTAAGTTTTTATACCGATATATAATCTTTATAGATACTAAACCTTTCCCGGCATAAAATAAACAAGCTATTAAAAAAATAAAAAGTGAATTTTTATTATCTTAAACTCAAAGTATTCTTGAAATTACGATTACTTTCTTTATAAATAACAAATTTATAGGCTTGATGTTATGTCTGATAATTCTGAAAAAAAAGTGCTTGATCCATGGGGCTCAACAATAATAGAAGATTATAAAAGATTAATTGAAGAATTTGGCATTAGTGATTTTAAGGAGATCAAGCAATATTATCCAAATCCTAATCATTTAATACGACGGGATATCATTTTTGGACATAGAGGTTTTGAGATCGTTTTGAATGCAATAATAAAAAAGGAAAAATTTAATGTATTGTCAGGTATTAAACCATCGGGCCCATTCCACCTAGGTACTTTAACAACTGCTTGGGAAATTGTGGATTTCCAGCGACAAGGTGGAAATGCGTTCTATTGTATTGCAGATCTTGAGGCTTATGAAGACAATGGAATACCATTAGAAGAATCCTATGAAATTGCAGTAGATAATGTAGCTGATATCTTGGCATTAGGGCTCGATTATAAAAAAGCATATATCTACAGACAATCAAAAGAGAATCGAGTTAAAGACATGGCATTTGAATTTAGTAGAGGTATAACCCTTAATATGTTAAAAGCTATTTACGGAGTTAGAGAATTTGGACTTTATATGACTGCACTTGTTCAAGTAGGAGATATATTACTACCCCAACTGGAGGATTTTGGTGGACCAGCTCCTACCGTAATTCCAGTAGGTGTTGACCAAGATCCGCATATCAGATTAACGAGAGATATAGCAAAAAAGTTTAAAAAATATAAGTTTTTACCTCCTGCTGCTACCTATCATAGACTAATGAGGGGTTTAGATGGATCTGAGAAAATGAGCAAGAGGAATCCAATGTCATATTTTACATTAAATGAGGATCATAATTCTATAAAAAGAAAAGTAATGAATGCATTTACAGGTGGGCAGAATACTGCTTCAGAACAGCGTAAGCTTGGTGGACGACCGCATATCTGCAATATCTATGACCTCTATAAATTTCATTTTATTAAAGACGATGAAGAACTTAAAAAAATATATAATGAATGTATTTCTGGTGAATTACTATGTGGATATTGCAAAAAAAGAGCTGTTGAAATTATTTTGAAATTTGTAGAAGAACATAATAAAAAGAAGGAGAAATATATTGATATAGCAAGGGAAATTCTTGAATAAGATTGAAAATTAGGATTTTTAATAATAATTTTAAGATTTCATTTTAATTTCATAATTCGATTTTGAATTTGATTTTTAATTTAATTTTAATTCCATAGATTTTTGCCAAATTTTTTTATTATAAAGGTTCTCTATCCTCTAGCCATTTTATATACCGAAAAACTCCCTCTTTTAATGTTATTTTTGGAGCCCAGCCTATGCTTTTTATTTTATCGATAGATAAAAACGAGTATTTGACATCTCCAATCCAGCCTCGATCGCCGCCAGTGTATTTTAATTTGACATTTTTTAGGTCCATAGCTTCTATTACAGCATTTGCTACTTCATTTACTGAATTTACAATTTCAGTACCTAAATTAAAAGCGTCATAGCCTTTCTTGATATATTCTGCTGCCATTATTGTTGCCTCTATACAATCAGAAATGTATAAATAGGATTTTTTCTGCAATCCATTTCCAAGGATCAATAATTCATTTGGATTCTTTTTCAATTTATGATAAAAATCGTACATAACTCCATGAGTACTTTTAGGTCCATATACATTCGCAAACCGGAGACTTAATGCAGTAATTCCATAGGCATCGGCATATGCAGATAGATATGGTTCGATTGCAGCTTTAGATGCACCGTATGGCGAGATGGGACGGAATTGAACGTCTTCTGGTGTAGGAATCTTGTCAATATCAACCTCTCCATAAAGTGTTCCACCACTAGAAGCAAATACAATACCTGAGATATCAAATTTACGAGCAGCCTCTAATATATTTATACTGCCCAATACATTTACCATAAAACTTGAATATGGATCATTTACACTTGAACGTACATCAGGATCAGCAGCATAATGAAAGATCACATCGATATCTTTGCAGGCTTTCTCAACCTCTTTTTCATCTCTAATGTCACCTCGCATTATTATAAAATTTGAATACTCAAATTCCTTGAGATTCTCTATACATCCTGATGAAAAATTATCAAAAACAATAATTTTGGAATTTTTTTCAAGAAGGGCGCCCACTAAGTGAGATCCAATAAATCCTGCACCACCAGTGATTAGAATCTTCTTATTTATCAAATCCATTTAAAAAAACACCATATTTTCAAAAATCTTTTATGATCTATTATTAATTAAGCTTGTTTTAAAACTTCAAATGGGTCAAAATTCATACTTTTTTTGATCTTATTAACGATATCAGCACTAACACATGCTTTTTCAATTTTTTCAATAGGTCCAATTAGTATAAAATCAGAAAATAATTGTGCTATTGAGTTAACTGTCGATTCTCTTATTAATTTTACCGATTTTTTATCTAAAATAGAAAGTTTTGATTTTGATAGCATAAAATTTATATTAGCAGGTCCACAACCCACAGGATAACCATACATTGATTTAATCATAATGTTGGCTTCAATAGCATCTGCAAGCGATGGTAATTCTGTGGTTAGAACATTATCAATTAATAATTGAGATACACCAACTTTTTTTGCAACTGAAAATAGGGCGTCATATTTGCTTGTACCTTGAGTTAATATTTTGAATCTTGTTAATGCAGAGCTATCAGCTACATCATATGAAAATAGAATTGCAGTCTTTAGTCGTACATCTTTCATAACTTCGAGTTCTTTTGGCTGATTCTTCCAGATTGAATTATAAATGATTCTATCAATTATGCCCAAATCTTTAGCAACTTTCAGACCTTCAATTCTCGCTTCTACAAAACCATCAATTATAATAGGGCCTGGGAACTCCTCAGCTACAAATGGTAAATATTTAGACATAGCTTCTGCAGTTTCTCCTACCACATCAAGGCACGTAGGTATCCCAAAAAATCTTTCACATTCTACTTGTCTTTTTATCAAATTTTTTGCTTTATCTATATTAAAAATCCCTTTTTCCACGTTAGAAACTATATCATGTCCAGAATAAAAAATAGAACTAATAAGCAGTGTTGGAATTGAGAAATCTCCGCCTATAATACGACCACCTATATTGTACGACTTATATTGCAATGTTAATCACGCCGTTAACTCAAATTAGGTTAATATTCGACAAGAATCATGCTCTATTAATATAGTATGTTCTTTCTGGGCCACATATGAGCCCTTTTTATCAGCAAGCGGATGATATTCATAGAATAATCTTTTAGTAGTTAATTCACGTAATGCTAGCCTTACTTTAAAACCAAATTCCTTGACAAGCCATCGTTTGGCAAAAGGTAAACTCTTATATTTATTACCACAGAAATTTAACATTTTTCGGGCGAGTTTATTCCGAAGAGGTACCTTCATCGGGTTTATTCTATAAATATAAACTTGCGGCATGTCATGAACAACTCCAAGCCCAGTAGAAGCAAATACCTCCATTGCATAAATCTCACCTTCTTCAATGGTCGTTCCATGAGGTAATTTTATCTCTGGAATAGTTTTATCTGCATGTAATATCCAGCGTTCTAACTGATGACCGCTAAGATTGCTTATTGGAAGAAACCCAAATTTTTTAATGGTCTCTTCAGCTATTCCACCAATAATATGAGTTTTAGCACCAGGTTTGATATTATCAAGGACATTCTGGAGCGCTTCATCTGCAGCTTGCACTAATTTGTCTAACTCAGGGTTAAAATTTACTGTAAATGCTTGGTCAGAAATGGCGCCATCAATATGACAGCCGAAGTCCACCTTAACAATATCTCCTTCCTTGATTATTGTCTCGTCAAAACTTGGAGAAGTATAATGAGCTGCTATGTTATTAAGTGATATATTACAAGGAAATGATGGAAATGCATCTTTCTCTATAATTTTAGCCTCAATTTCTTCTATTAAGTCCAATAATTTGACGCCAATTTGTACTTTTGGTCGAATATACTCTCTGATTTCTTTTGCAATTTCTCCTGCCTTAATAGAATTTTCAACCCATTTTGCTTTTTCTTCTTCCTCGTCAATTTCTTCCTCGTTTACTTCTTCCTCTTCGGATATTACATTCTTATTTTCAGCCAATAGTAAATTCACCAAATTTAAAACGTTTTTAGAATATGAATTTAAAATTAATTATTGCTTGAATATTTCATAGATAGAATTTTTTTAATACTGATCTAAATTAAAAGTTTCCTACTTTAAATTTTATGACTAGAAGACTACAAAATTTCGCGTCTTAAATAAATGAATAAATAACGGTCCTTAAGAAATTTTGAAAATTTAATATAGTTATATTGATTATTTTGATGGAATATATAATGGAATATATAATATATCAAATAAATTAATCTCAATAAATTTATTTTAAACATTAAATATTTTAATTATTTAAATAGACTAATATTTTCAGATAAGAAAAGAAATGTTTAGTTAAATAATTCTTTTATTATTCCTTTTTAAAATCATCTTTCTCGTTTGTATCTCTATTTTATTTTATGTATATATTTAATAATTCATTTGGGATTATCAAGTATGAAGAAATATAAATTTGCTAAAAATTGTGAGATGAGTATATTTGGCGTTCGATTTTCGTAAAGTTGAGGAACTATTAAAAGATCTTAGTACAAATACACCAGGAATCCAAGCCACTGCATTAGTATCAGATTTGGGGCTACCAATAGTATCGGCGCTTCCTTTCGACGCAGATGAGGAAATTATTGCAGCGATGACTGCTGCTATTCATAATGTTTCAGCACGTTCTGTTATTGAATTAAAGAGAGGAGCACTTAAACAGGTTTCAATAGAGGGAGAGGATGGATACATAATATTGAAAGGAGCAGGAAAATTTGTACTCACTGTATTGGCTGAAAAATCCGCAAATCTAGGAATGGTTTTTCTTGTTTTAAATAAAGTAGCGAACCAAATAATAAAAATGCAATAATCTGTAATAAAACCATCTCAAATAACTATACATTTTTTAACAACTTTTTTACTTCCTCCCTAATATCGGTCTGGACCTCTTTTATGGGTCTATCGGAATTTATCATTTTATAGCCAAAAGCTTTTGTATGTTCATGATACAATTTTCGGACACTTTTTAAAAAACCTATTTTGTCAAATTTGTCCTCGAGTTTAGATTTTCTTAGAAGCGCTGTTTTTGGATCTATA
>CAZYEE010000261.1:0-5380 GCA_964646355.1 uncultured archaeon
TGGGTTAGATCCAATCGCAATGCTCCAGTGGATTTGGGACGGTGCTGGCACATACTATAATAAGACCGCCGACCAAAGATTTACCAACATTGAGCCATATACAGTCCCCGATTTAGGAGGAGCCTTAGAGTGGCTTAAGAATAGAGGTATTACCTTAGAGTTCATAATAAACAATCTTCCATCAATATTAAATGAATTTATGAGCTCTGATTCACCTGCTGCACTAGACTATGGTGAATTAATGGGCACAGAAACTATCACTGGATTTTTAAGTGGTATCGAACAATATTTTGTCAATACAGTTGGTCAAAATGAATTTGGTAATCCAAATAGAACAGCGGGTATGCAGACACTCTTAGAAATATTCCGAGACCTACCTCTTATCATGGATATATATCCAACAAAAATCATGAGGGCATTAATAAATGAGTTATTACCTACCTTAGACCTTACTGGAATGCTAGACGGCAGTTCAAGTTCAACACAAAGTAATCCTCTTGATATGATAAAGAGTACAGGTCTTACAGACCTAATCATGATACCTAAATCTGAACGACCTAATTTTATCTTAAATCTCAGTATACTAGATTCTAGTGTGGATTTCTACCTATTTGGGCAGAAATTTGAAGGAATTAAATTATCAAACATATCTATACCATTAGACTTGCTCTCTGGAGGCACCTCAGGTGGTGGCGAAGGAGAAGGTACTTCAGAACAATTTGACATGACTTCATTATTCTCTAAGATTCCACTTGAAATACCTGGCGGAATTCCATATATTGAGATCTCTACTTTCCATGGTCCATTTGATATATCCTTTGTATTAAAGAACCTTACAACCCCCGCAGCCTATGTCCCCGTAGTGTTAGGAGAAGTCTGGTACAATGATACAAATGGTGCATATTATCTGAATAGAACACAATCTAAATATGAGCATCAAATGGGCATCTATGGATGGTTCGGTAGCCCTGAATACAATAATTTGACTTATATTCGTAATCAATATATTACATCAAGTGCTACAGGACAGGTCAATTACAAGAGTGTAATCGAAAAAGACCTATTTGGGTGGCTGGAACCCTTCATTTATATTCATGTAGGAGATCCCGTCGCCGATAGAGAATTAAACAATGGATGGCACGGCGACTATTATTGGTGGAATGTCACAACACAATCTTCTCTTAAGACCCTTGCAGGGAACAGACCTTTAATGAAAGCCAGATGGATCACACAAGGAAACAGCTTTCTATTGAAGAAATCAAGAGAATTTAGCGACTCTATTTTAAATATTGATACTGATCAATATTCTGAAATCTTTGCAATGGTAGAAATCGACAATCTTACTATGGGAACCCAGACCGTTTATTATATACCTGTCGGAAATATAACTAAACCACTTTCAATAACTGGAAATATCCACGCCATTACAGATACCACTAGAGTAAGAGATGTTAATATATCGTTAGTTGCACCGTCAAGTACTACTCGATTCAGATATGTATTTGACCAGGAATATACCCCCACAAAGAATATGCTAACTTATCCAACAATTTCTGAAGTAATTAGGACAATAAAGATTGATTCAAATGATTATTGGACTGACGATTCTATAGTAAATTGTTTAATATATTATACAAACCTAACCGATTCAAATATACTCTTATACAATTACACTATTCCTAAATCCGTGGTCACACCATTCCTAAATGAACGCTATCTTGGAGAAACTGCTAACTGGTACGATTATCCAAATATTGAAACTTCACACATTCTGGTCTTTAATTATACATCGCCTTATTATGGAGACAATATGCGAATAAGTGAAGTCGATATTGATACCGATAATTTCGGTGGATGGGAAATACAGCCAGCCGCTGTATTCGATGCTGCTCCATTTACCATTGATTCAGTAATTCTGAGATATAATTGCACATATACCCCTTCATGGGTGACAAATCAGACATGGACTATCAAGTCATTCTATAATAATTCATATGCAAGGACAGGTAATCGCCCAATTTGGTTCCACAATAATATAAACAATGGCCCACTTATTATTCAAGGATATGACGCTTCTTGGAATGAAGTAGATATATCTCAAGGAAAAACGGCAGGTAATGGTGCTACGTATGCATGGTTTAATTATACATATCATATATCACCGACTGAATTCATTTATAGGATCGATTGGGAAGTACTTAACAAGGATAATGAGACTTCCAATAGTATCAGTCGAATCTTGATTACATATTACAATGATACAGACGGACAATGGAATACATTAATAGACTTGCCAAATGGATCTGCGTTATTTGGTGAGAGCACAGGATCGGTGACCGATTTCAATGGTCCGGGACATCACTATGTAGCACTAGATGGTGGTACAGATACTAGTACCCAACCCAATGTGGATCAATGGAACCTCTTTCTAAGCAATAGAGCAAAGATAAAGAATGTCGGTTCTCTTGAAAACGTATCAATGGTAAAATTCGCAGCTTTATTATACGATCCAGTTCATGACTTAGGATATGTTAATGGTGTTGCATCATACAATGTGAGTGCTTGGGTACAATTCTGGGCTAAAGAATGGGTCCATAGCTGGGGATTAGAAACAAATCCCGATCAAATGGAACTACCTGAAGGATTTATCTCTAATTATAACATTGAAATAAGGTTATATGATCCACTATCCCACTATCCAGAATCAAGCGGTCAGAATTCAAATTGGCATAGCAGATTTGGAAGGATTTTCCAGATCCCGAATGAAGACAGACCTGAAGTCAATATCACACACACGGTATATGGTCCATTAGAAGATGGATCCAGCATATTTCCATTATCCTTCGATTTCACAAATGACTATTTTGCAAAAGATGTTAGAGTTCGAATAGAAGCATGGGATAGCTTCGTGAAAGGAAATGGCGATTATGGTGATATCTGGTATAAAGATAACTATTTAGTTGAAGGCAAGAGTCAAAAAATCGATAACATTCCAACTGTAAATGCTACAATTACTTATATTGATTTAGAAGGTTATGTCAATATAAATGTAACAATAAATCCTGATACCTATTTACGAGAATTCTTCCTAAATATGACTCAAGGTTGGGCACTTGGGTATATTGATAGAATCTCGATATCAACAGATACCAATGATACAAGATCAAACATCCTTGCATATATTGGTAAATTCCCAACGAGACATACGCTTGTCTGGAATACAAATGTTACACCATGGAAGACCAAATCATTAAAGATCGGTGAAACAGACCTGCTTGGATATAACCAAAGCTATATAATTATGTATTACATCACTTTTCTACTGACACCCGAGTTTGTGGTAGATGCTATAAACCTTGGCAGATCTGAAACATTGTATTTCAGATTTGTATGGACTACCAAAGAAGGCACTTACGAAGTCAGACCATCTTCAGGATCAGAAAAAGGAATTACATCAACTGAAGAGGTATCAATGACTATTTATTTATTCTAAATTAACCAAAATCATTAAAACTTTTTTAATCTCCACTTATTTTTTTATTATATGATTTTTATGGAAAAAATCTTATTCTTATTAAACGATTTTTTAAAAGCCGATAATAATTTTTCTAACTGGTAAATAATTAAATACATTATTTTAATCGTTTAGCTTATATAATCTAACAAATTAATTATACCAATCAATTTATTTATTAATAAAATTAACTTCTAATTAGCGACTAAAAACTAAAAAAGATGATATGATAATGCCAAAAAGTGGAATGAAAAAATTAATGGCTTCAATATTTATTTTTATGTTTATATTTTCAATTTATATTAGACTGATACATTTAAATTTTAATAGGTTTGATTTAACAAATATAAATTCAAACAAAATAAACAATATTTTAAAATCTTCAAATAATTTTCATGAAATTTACTATGAAAAAAATCCGAATTATTTACCATTGAGGATTTTAACTGTAATAGAGAATGATAAAAGTTCATATTTTGATGAATTTCTCTATATTTATTCTGTTCCTTTATCCTTATACACTTTCAATTCAAAACGATTTCTTGCACCTCAAATTTTTTCCACCCATAAATATTATCAGAAATATTTTCTAGATGATTGGAAACAATTTTGTGATAAATGGGGTGGAGTAAAAGAAATTTTATATTTAGGAGATTTAAAAGACGAAACTATCAGTTATTATAATACTTTATTAGGTGTAGATAGTGTTGATAATACTGTATTCAATTCCAGCAATTTATTCAATATAACCAGTTCTCTTGCCAAATATTTCTGGTATAAATCTAATGATGTGATCTTAGCTTTTGCCAATGATTCTTTCAGTAAAGGTGCTACTACTGTAATAAATGAGACAGGAAGTATAAGTCCAAATAATTATTACCATTATGTTGATGGGCTTTCATCTACTAATCTAATTGATATTTATACCAGTAATAATATTTCTTTAAATACAGGCGCTTATTATTTTGCAATAAATGATTCAAATTCCTTTATTTTAAATCTAAAAGGAAAAAGGAATTCAACTACTTATTGGACTTATGATACAAATTATAATACAAACAATAGTTGGGTATTTTTCCCAAAGACATATTATCCAGGAAATCTTTCCGAATGGAAATTAGAAATCATTAATAGGACAAATATTGGTCAGAAAAAATATAATCTTACGGTCGTGAATTTTTCTTATTATGAAAAAACCTTATCCTTGAATGATAACTATAAATCCTTACAAATAGTTCTCAATTGGACATCTTTAAATGATGAAAACTTGGATTTATGGCTAATCGCACCAAATGGACAACTGGTAAAAGGTCCACTAAACTTTGCATATAAAGATGCCTCTAGCTCAAAAAGTGAGAAAATTTCAATCAATTATCCAGAACAAGGGCAATGGTATATTCTTATTACGGGCAATCAGAATCAAACTGTATCTTTTAACTTAACAATATCTATGGAAAAAGAAAATATTTATTTCTCAAATTGTATTGAATCTTCAAGTAATGCTGCAGTCATCTCATCATTGACCAATTATCCACTTCTTTATACAGATAACTCAACTATTCCCAACTGTACCTTAGAAGCTATCAAATTTTTGAATGCAACGAATTGTATTATAGTAAGTCCAGGTCAAAAGATCCCTGACTCTATATATAACCAATTAAAACTTGTTGGTATACAGACTTTTGAAAACCTTACTACATATAACTCGATCATACTTAAAATTAAATCTCTTAGTAACGAACCCGATTTCATTTTAACAACCAGTAATAATGGCATTTTTTCAGCTGCAGCATATTTAGCCGCATATCATGGTGCTCCTCTTTTATTAACGAATAATTATTCATATAATATACATTATAAATCCTT
>CAZYEE010000262.1:0-5375 GCA_964646355.1 uncultured archaeon
ACATTCTTAATATTTGATGAATTTAGATATTCTAATGTCCTATTCAATATAATAGAACTATTGGTAATGGATTTAATATTGGCGAAGTTAAATGAATGAAATATTGTATTAGAAGAACATACTCCGCTTGTTTCTCCCGTGTTATATTCCAAGCATATAGTCCCTCCAGTAGTATTATCAATTATATCTACTTGAGTAGCATCGATTAATTGCACATTATTTAGACCTAAATATGGGTCGTCAACTCCGTTCAAATAGCTCATGTTTCCAAAAGCATTGGAATAGGCAACTTTAAAATATGTATCAAGCCAACTATCATATTTTGGTACAATTGAAGAATCATATGCAATTGAACTACCACTCAAATAACATTTCCCACCCGCATCTAAATAATTACCAATAACGGTCCTATCACTTGAAGTTAAAACATCCGAAACATCATCTCCACATGACCAAATGCAGATATCATCATCGATTCCTAATGGAGCAGTACCCCAATCATTTGTCCAATACGAATAAGTTTTGTTTATTTGATCAGGTCTTGAAGTATTTACAGCAACAAAGATATTATAACCGAGAGATGATAAATCCCAGCTATATGCGTTCACTTTATAATCAAAACTAAGATATGCTTCAGTAATATTTCCTCTAATAATATTTTTAATTATTTGGCTCACATATATTGCATCAAATTTTGAATAAGCCGTGGAATCACTAATTGTAGCACTATCCATTTTTATATAAATACAATTTGAACCATCTGGCCCTGTTCCATCAAGCCCAACTATCCAGTTATCGCCCGATGTATTATGAAATTTGTGAAAAGTCCAGTTTCCTGTTGACTCAAACTTTGGATCTTGGATCCAATTTCGTTTATCTTGCAAATTCAATATATTGCATTCTAATTTAGACGGGATCCATGAGGCGGGCAATGGAATAGATGCCTTGGCGGTTGTATAATTGTTGGATGAGTAATTATATTTTAATAATAAAGGTGAATTTAATTCAGTTCTATTAGCATACTCATTAATAGCAATAGGATCTCCATATGCGCTAAAAGTTTCTTTATTCTCTATATTGTTATTATTGTTGGATATATAATTAATATTTTGGTCGTAGAAAGAGTAATTGGCCAACACCAAACTTAGGATAAATAAAAATAAAATATGAATAACATATTTACTCATTTTCATTTTCTATTCGTTCCTATTTATTTAATTGCTGTGGAATTAAGTTCTATTTCATTTTTTTCAATCTTTTAAATTACTAAATTCTATAAACAAGGTAAATATAAATTAAATAATTATAGGTGTATTTTACAAATATTCCACTTCATATATATGTCTTAACATTTTACTCGACTAAATTCAAAAATAATTTATTTTTTCAATGATAAGCACCTAAATTTTTGTAAAATTTAGAATCATATATTGAAATATGTTCTTATTTTTATATCAATGTCGTGGATGAGAGAATAAAAGTCTACCAAACAACCAGATGAGAATTTTATATCCGGTAACCTCTTTTATTGCTTGTTCTTGAACCTTTTGAGGATCATGGCTAAGATTTGCCCGTTTTAAAATATCATTTACATGGCTATTTAATTTTAAACTAAGTTCTTCAATAATTTCTGGATGTTTATCTACGAGATTGAAATCTTCTTCAATATCCTTCTCTCTATCATATAATTCAGTATATGGAGTACCTCTTAAGAACTCGTCATTGATTGTCGTTATAAGTTTCCATTTTTTTGTAATTATTGCTCTTTTCGATAACGCAGTATGTTCTAATGAGCATATTTCTTTGTGTAATTCATTTACCTTTCCTTTAATGAGTGGTAATATTGATTTTCCATCTGTAATTATGTCTTCTTTTATATCTGCCCATTCTAGAATCGTTGGAACAATATCAGAATGCTGGACTAATTCCGAGATTTTTCTTTTTCTTTTAAAATCACTTGCTCTTATTATGAATGGAACTCTGATTGTATCATCTAATAATAAAAAATGCATAAAATATACTCCATGTTTATCCATAATTTCGCCATGATCCGCTGTAAATATTATCAGAGAATCATCATAAAAACCTAAATCTTTGAGTGTTGAAAATAATCTTCCCAAATTGTCGTCCAAATATTTAATCTCGGAATCATATAAAGCTTTTACCCAGTTTATATCCGTAATTTTTGAGGAAATCCAAACATTGAGCAAGAACCAACCAATATATTGTTTAACTGGTTCCATTGATTTATTATTTTTATCTTTTTTATTCCCATTGTAAAAGATTTTTCTGTATCTCTTTGGAGGCAGATATGGAAAATGTGGATCCCAATAATGCAGGAATAAAAATAAATTTCTATTCTCTCTTCCTGAATTTACCTCTTTTTTATAATTTTTAAGCCATTTTATAATTCTATTTGTAAGCTGGGTTGCTCCAACTGCCGTGTAGGACGGTGATGTACCATACCAAAACTTATTCTTAAAGGCAGGATATTTATATTCCTCAAAACCACGTTTAAACCATCTATACATGTTATCAAAAGCCACTGTTTTATATCCATGTTGTCTTAAAATCTCCGCAATATTTGGAATTTTTTTGCTTAATTCTTTTTCGCCTTGATGGGCTATTATTTCGTGGCTTAAAGGATGTCTACCCGTTAATATCGTGGTAAAAGAGGGATGTGTTGCATTGTTATTTGCATATGCACTATCAAATAGAATTGAATCTTTTGCAAATTCATCAATATTTGGGCTGGTTTCCCGATGCCAGCCATAACAACCCAAATGCTTTGCAGATAATGTGTCAATACAAATCAAGATTATATTCTTCATTACAATTTACCTATTCTGTTTTTAGATTCGTAGGTAAATAAAATTGATAAAAATTAGTTCCAGACCTATATTAAATTTCTCATTTACTTTTTATCTTAAATTATAATTTTTATATTTTATAAAATTCGGGGCGCCTATCTGCTATAACATCATTAAAAGCATTAAGCTTTTTGTTAATTGCCAATAATGGCTCAATATCAGCCACAATAATTTCCTCTTGATCTTCCGATGCCTGTTTTAATATCTTTCCCTCATGATTTATTATGACACTTTTTCCAATAAAAGTCAGATCACGTTCTTTTCCAACTCTATTTGCTAGAATTATAAAAACTCTGTTCCATTTGCAGTGATATGTATCACCAATATATGCTCCATCAGGAATAACTGCATTCATCACATGACATATTATATTTGCACCCATTAATGCTAAGGTTCTCGGTATCTCCGGAAAAAACCAATCAAAACAGATCATAACTCCCACTTTATAGTTTTCTATATTAAAAACTTGTAATGGTAGATTTCCGGGCTGAAAAAATAGTTTTTCTCTAGCATATAATTGTAATTTTCTATATGTTAAAATGTAGCCATTGGGCCCATAAACAACCGCACTATTATAGTATCTACCTTGGAAATTCTCGTTAATACCTGCTACAATATATACTTTGTTTTCAATTGATAATTGTTCGAGTAATCTGCAACTATCTGAATTCGGTATTGTTTCAGAAGTTTTTTCAACTTGACTGATATTCTCAAAATTATAACCTGAAAACGCAAGTTCAGGTAATACAATTAATTTCGGGCTATACTTTACTATGACCTCGTCTATCAATTGAGATATTTTCCGTCTATTTTCTTTTAAATCCAAAAATTTCGGATTAAATTGTATAGCTGCTACTTTCAACATTTTAAACTACCAAAAATGTTTTGTGTATTAATAATTTGACCCTATTTCTTCTAATAATTTTCAAGTTATGCCCCGTATCCATTCTATTGGAAAATAAACTGGTTCCCAATTTTCTCTGGGAATCATAATCGTCGCATTTTCGGGACATGAGTTAGCACAAAGTCCACAACCATAGCAATTCTCAGATATAACAATACTTTTATTATCAATTACTTTCCGAGCATGAAATACACACCTTTTCAAACATTCTCCACATTGATCAACACCTTTACATTTATCTATATTAACAATAGCAATACTGGGCCCCTTTTTTAATCCTCTCTTTATATCTCTCCCTAATACAGCCTGTAAAACATAACAGACCGATTTATGACAATTACAAATGTTAATTCCTGCACCATTTACTCCCATACACCCAAGCACCATATGGACTAACCCTATTTTATCGAAAAACTCTAATTTTTTGAATAATTCCTCTCTATTAATAAAATAATTATCTTTAGTTTTTGGATATTTTTTCATATTTTTTACAAATAAGATATCTGTAATATTGGGTAATTTTTTGCTATATTTTCTCTGTGCGTCCCTGCACGGACATGGGCGTACTAAAAAATCGTAATTATCTTCTGAAGATGGATAATATGTTTTGTATAGCTGATTTATTATATTTTTAATCTCTTCCAGCGTATAAACAACTGGTCTAACCCCATTCGCCGCATAAAATGATAGATATTCAGGTATAAATCTAATCAGCCTATTTTTGTATAAATATTTATTTTTCAACAAAATAAACATGAATTTCATAAAATACATTTCAAATCTGCTGAATAATCGGATAATTCCAGGAAATTGTAGGCTAAATGAAGCTCTGAAATGAAATATATGCAGTATTAAGAAATTGATTATAATTATAACTAAGAAATTTCCTTCAAGAAGTGAATAATTCAGAATATTCATTTTTATCTTAACTTCGTTGTAATAATTCGTAATCTATTTTTTATCATTGTTTACTAATTTAATGCTTTTTATTCCTTTAATTATTCTTTATCTTTCTTTTGGATATATCGAATACATAGTTTTAAAGCATTTTCAAAAGCGCATCTTATATTTCTATTCTTCCAATTTGTGCCATGATCATCACAAGGTCGGCGTTCCTTATTTATCATATCTAAGCTATCTCTATCTGTATGATAAAAGTATAAATAATCTGAATATCTTAATCCGACAAATGCCGCAGTCTTTTTTAGACCTTTCTTTACAAGCCCAGCTCCATCAGTTCCTCCAGATACCCATGGCTGGTCTCCAACTCTATAGTTTAGTCCTAATTCTTTAGCGCATTCAGCCAATAAATTATATACAGCCGGATCATATTTCGTTCCAGTAGAAGCCTCACTCTTAAAAATATTGATTAATTCGGAATCCTCGATTGTATCAAGAGCTATACATGATGTATCTATTTTATTATAAAGTTCTGCATTCTTTTCAGCAAAAAATTCTGCTCCTTTAGATCCAATCTCTTCACAGCCAAACATCGCAAGAATTACTTCAGTATTTTTAAGTGCTAAATCTGGATACTTCTCTTTCCACTCCTTTAATATTTTTCCTACACACGCCACAACTGCACACGCTGATAAATTATC
>CAZYEE010000263.1:0-5350 GCA_964646355.1 uncultured archaeon
ATTCAATAGAATTTTGAACTTTAACAAAAAATTTTAAGCTTACTCTTAATTTTTAACTTTTTATTATTTGTATTTTAGATTATTTTCTATTTAAATTTCACCATTATTCTCTATTTTTAATAAAAAAAGCCATATTAGTATAATAATTTGAGTATTCGGTAAATAAAACTTCTGAGTTTAAACGCATTATTTTATCTTTTTCTGTGAAAAATAAGAGATGCATAATAGAATTCTTAGATACAGTCAACTTTTAAAATAAAATTGAAAATAAATATATACTAGATAAAAAATTTCTTAATTATCAGATGCTCGATTTTTACACAGAAATTCTAAAAGATCTTAAATGACAGGTTTAGAATCACGTTTTTTAGGTTGTTTAGTAGGTGTAGCTGTAGGAGATGCACTTGGAGAGCCATTTGAAGGATTTTTACAGGTTCAGCTTGATAGAATACCAAATTTAGAATTGAAATATAGGGGAAGATATACTGATGATACTCAACTTACACTTGCAGTAGCCAGAGCATTGATCGAATCTAAAGGTTTTAATAGAGAAATCTTGATCAAACATTATATAAATTGGTTATCCGAACCGCCAATTGGGCCTGGGTATGGGTGTCTCTCTGCAATCTATAACCTTGCTAAAGGAGTAATAAAACCTTCAGACTCAGGTGGTAATGGTACTGCAATGAGAGTTTCTCCAATAGGATTATTATATCATAGGGATGAAGATTTAGAATTATTAAAAGAATTTGCAAAAGAATCAAGTATATTAACACATAATCATTGGGCAGCTACTGCAGGCGCAATAATAGTAGCAAGGGCTGTTGCATATGTCGTAAAAAGATCAAAAATCGATCGAGATGACTTTTTAGAAACTCTCATTACATTTATAGAGGAATCAGAATATACTGAATTTAGAGAATACTTGAAAGATTTAAAGAGATTTTTTGAAATACCACCTAAAGAAGCCCTAAAAGAACTAGGATTAAAAGGTGTGAAGAGTCCCTTCATAGAGATATTTAATAGCCCGGAAATAAAAGGAAAAGGAGTTATTTCGGGATTTACAATACCTACTGTTCTATGTTCATTATACACATTTCTCCTGACACCAAATGATTACATGAATAGCGTTGAATTGGTGATAAGAGGTGGAGGTGATACTGATACCACAGCTGCAATATGCGGCGCAATAAGTGGAGCATTCAATGGAATAGAAAAAATTCCAGAATCATTAATTAATAACTTGAAAGATGTGGATATGGTCATAGAAACAGCCAGAGAACTTTATAGATTATTTCTTGAAACAAGAGCTAAATAAGATGTATAAATAAATACATAAGTTCAAATATTGTGCTCTGATTCTTTTTAGCCGGGAAACTTGTAGACTTCATAATTGTTATTCCAAGCTTCTCCTCGTTTTTTAATTTTTTTCGTCGATCAAGTAAATAGTGTGGAGTTTAAATATTTCTCTCTTTAAATAAAAATTAACTTTCAATCCCCCCTCTTTGATATGTTATATAGAGAGATCGATAAAATTTATTTGTAATTTCCCTTAAAAAATGAAAATCCTATAACACCAAAAGTGAACATTATGAATGAAAACCAAAAATATGAATACCCAAATAGAATCAACTTATTTGAAGAAGAACTTAATAAACCCACCATCTTCAAAGATGAGTCCAAACTCTCAATTAACTATATTCCCCAATTGCTCCCCCACAGAGAAAAAGAACTGAAATATCTTGTTAATGAATTTAGAGTCCTTATCGAACATCCCATGAAAGCCAATAGAAAAGTACTCATAACGGGCCCAGTCGGCACTGGTAAGACTGCTATCGCTAAACTATTTGGACAAATGCTGAAAGAAGCCGCCGATCGCCGAAACTTGAATATATATTACCATCACATTAACTGCAGAAGAAATAGGACATATTCTCTTATCCTGAAAAACATCATCCTCTCCTTTTACCCAGCTATACCCAGCAGAGGCTATTCACCCGAAGAACTGCTTGAAATTCTAAAGGAAATCTTAGTTAAAGAAAAAAAATACCTCGTTCTCACTCTAGATGAACTGGATTATATGATTAATAAATCTCCTATATTATATGACCTCACTAGATTGATGGATGAAGAATTTAACTCAGATCAATATATTTCCTTGATTATTATTACTAGAAACACTTCGTTCCTACACTTGCTCGATGATTCCACCAGAAGCACTCTCCAAAATACCCGAATAGTTTTGGAAAAATATAATGCAGATCAACTGTTCGATATTCTCGCTGAACGATCAAAAGAAGCTTTCTATGAGGGCTCCGTTTCCAATGAAGTACTAGAACAAATTGCAGAATCCTCCGCTGAATACGGCGACGCCAGATATGCACTCGAATTACTCAGAGTCTCAGGTAAAGTGGCTAACCAAGAAGGTTACTCTAAAATTATGCCCGAACATGTTCGCATCGCTAAATCAAATATCCACCCTATGATTAAACGAGAAATACTCAGAGACCTCACTAAAAATCAGAAACTCCTTCTACTCGCTATCACCAGAAAACTCCGTCAAAAAGAAAGCGTATACGTCGAAATTAAAGACGTCGAAGACCAATACAAATTAGTCTGTGAAGAATTCGACCATAAATGCACTCAACACACCACTAACTGGAACAATATCAAAGACCTCGAAAAAACTTTCGGTGTTATCAAAACTAAGGTCTCCGGAAAAAATAAACGCGGAAGATCCACTATGATAAGTATAAATGACGCCCCGCTTGAGTTGCTAGAAGAAGAACTGCTTAAATTATTGAAATTCGAATAAAAATTTATAATGATAACCAAATTTGGTTATAAACAAGCATAATATTGAATATATTCGTATAATTAAGAGATCGGGAAGTAGCTAAAATTGCACGTTCAAAAGGATTTTTTGGATCATCCAGAAAATAATATCTCCATTATAGATATTCTATCCTCAAAAGGCAGAGTCAAAATCCTATATTTACTCTCCAAATACAACGAATTGAATATAACTCAAATCGTTAAATTGACTAAAATGAATTCATCTCAAGTAAATAGTCATATAGATTATTTCGTTAAAAATAAGATTATTGAAGAAAAAAAGTTTGGAAGAGTTAAAATATATCGATTAATGACCGAAGACTATAAAATTAAATTAATAAAGACTTTCTTTAAGCACTGGGATAGGTTCTAAATTGGTGGCAGACATATATACTCTCCATTTGAAACGATTGCAATTATTCCACCTGCTTTTTTTGGTATCATTTTGACAGGTTTGATGCTATGAGAAAGCCCTGCAGGTATATAAACTGCACCCGGACTTGATACGGTATATACTTCCACTTCATCCCCATTTCCCAGTGTTACTTCTACCGTAATTGCACCCGGATCTCCTATCACTAAATATAACTCATTTGATCCTTCTGGATGCCTATGTCGATCTGCCCATGAAATCGTTGGATTCCTCGCTAAATCCTCTGAAATCTCTGGAATATAAAAATAGTAGGTCCAAAACTTTCCATCAGGTACTCTCCTTGAACTCATTAAAATAGGATAAAAGAATTTCTCTGGAAAATGATACGGTAAACTTTTGACGGTCTTAACACCTTGACAAACATTTTTCTCGTACTTTCTTTCCGAAACCATAAAATTTACCTCATTCTTATATTTCTATACACCTTTTTTTTAAACTGGGCTTTATACATTTCCCTTTTTTAAGCATTTCATATTTGATATGACAGTTCTATATTTGATCTTCTTAATTTCTTAATTTCTTAAATTTAAGTTATAAAAATTTTTTAATTTTAGTTTAAATTTAATCATCAACCAAATGCTTCTTTTGTATTTTATCTTTAAATTCGCATATTTCTTCTAATTCATAAAAGAAGAGTTCCCAACTGCTTATTAAAGAAAGTATTGGAGGCTTTTGGTATTTCTTTATAATTAGAATATGCTTTTTATTTCTAATTATTGCTTATGTTTAAATTCATGCCGTATAATTCGTTGTAAGTTTTAATATTATGAGATATTTTATGTATTGCAAATTGATTAATCTAATTATTATGTTTGTTTAATTATGATCCTATTAGTTAGAATTGTTGTTATTGTAGAGAGGTTTTTATATCGATTGTTAATGAAATTTAATACAGAAGATGAATAATCAAAAATAGATTTAAATTATGAGTATAAAATTAAATAGCGAATTTTTACAGTGTGTATTTCATTAAAATCAAGATTTAACATTCTGTGATTTACCATAATACTTATTAAGATTTAATGCATTTCCAAATCATTTTTAAAAAATCAAATTTCTAATATAATTGGAATGTAAATAGTAGATAAAAAAATTCGAGAATTAATTCACTTACAGAATTTTTGGAATTAACTAGTTCTATTCTTGATTAAAATAATCTCGACAACTCAAAATTTTTGATAAAATAATTTATATTAATTAATAATTTAGCATAAAATCTCAGCAATTACAATAGAAAATTTTTTCGAGAAAAACTTATTTTTATTATTATACATATCTAAATTGCTAGGCGTAAATGATTTTTTTTAGCTAAAAAGGAGCTATTTAGATTATGTCGGACAAGATATCACATATGGATTTAGTGGCAGCGTTAGAAGGTATTGTAGGAAGTCATTTAGTAAATGATTCGGAGCATGCGAGGTGGTCTTATGCGATATCAGAAGCTTGGTCTACAGTTTGTCCTGGGCTTACTGATGATTTATATTTGGAACTTGGAATTCCGGATGTTATAGTAAAACCAAAGAGGACCGAACATGTAGTGGAAATAGTGAAATTAGCCAATGAATATAAAGTTCCGATTATTCCGAGGGGTGGAGGAACTGGAAATGCATCTGGGTCTGCTGCATTATCAAACGGTGGGATCATGCTAGATTTATTAGATATGAACAAGTTTATCAAGTATGATCCGGTATCGAGAGCGTGTAGATTTCAAGGGGGAATAACATGGGGTAAATTACTTCGAAAATTAAAGAGATTTAATTTGACTACGGGATTTATGGGCCCACATGGGATGTATGGGGCGGCGGTTGCAGGTGGAATTTCAATAGATTCCACGGGAATTTGTGGTACAAAATTTGGACAAGAAAATGAAAATATTCAGAATCTACAGGTAGTATTGCCGAATGGAGATGTTATAGAAACGGGATCACTTGCAAATAAGAAGACCGATTGGTATTTTAGATATTGTAATGGGCCAGATCTTGCGGGTTTATTTATGGGAGCTTCTGGGGCGTTTGGCGTCATTACAGAAGTAACCATGCGTACATATCCCATATCCCACTTAATGGCATCGTCGCGGATTAT
>CAZYEE010000264.1:0-5337 GCA_964646355.1 uncultured archaeon
TTTATATTCTTTTTTCAAGAGATTTTAACAAAAGATTCTTATTGGAAATTAATTTTGACAGAAATTTGCTAGGTGTTTTATATCATATTAGATATTAGATTATTTCATAATAACTTTTTAAACTGTAAAATAATATAATACCATATCAATTAACAGAAAATCACATTTTATCCAGTTAACAATAAGTAGCCTTTTATGAATAAGGATCCTTACACTTAAAAGTAAAAAAATAAATGGTTTTTAGAAAATTGAATTATTTTTTTATCATACATTAAAATTTTAATACTTAAAAAACAGATTAAATATTAAATAATAATATAAAAGATGTATTGATATGAATTCGAATAAATTAAAAGAAATGGAGCAGAATTTGGCTATCTTTAAGGAAAAATTAAATGATGTAATTGAAGAAATAGGAAATAAAGAAATTTTAATCGGACAAAAGGAAATTTTGAAGTATTGTGAATTATTAAATGATGAAAACAAACTTTATTTTGATGAACAGATTGCCAATCAATTTGGTTTTGATGGGCCTGTAATACCTCCTAGTTATATAATGAATATTACAAATCCTGTAATGCAAATACTTTTTATTAGAATTGGACAAGATTTTTTTCAAGGACTTGTTAAGGGAGTGATTCATGTTAGTTCAATCGTAAATTATTATGTTCCAATGTTATTAAATAAAAGATATAAAATAAAGGTTGAAGCCACAAATCCTGTTTTAAGAATGGGTACTAAAGGAAAATATTATTCAGTTATTATAAAACTTTCAATATTAAGTGAAGATATGAAATATACTTATGCTACAGATGATCATGAGTTCTTTTTTAAAATTTGAAAAATTCTGAATTAATGAATAGAGGGAATAATGAATTGAATAATAATATTAAAAAAAATGAAATTAAGGTAGGAGATGAGATCCCACCGTATAAGGTAAGAATAGATGCCAAGGTATACAAAAAATATAATAGATTAATAAACGAAATAAATCCATTACATTTCAATAGAAATTATGCTCAAAAGCTTGGATTTAGAGATATTGTAGTGGCTGGAAATTTTACATTCATGTTTATTCCAAAATGGTTATTAGAATGGGCAGGAGATATTAAGAGTTTAAAAAAGGTTAGTGTGAAATTTAATAATCCAGTATATTTAGGTGATGAATTAATTCATACTGGAAAAATTACTTCAGTAGAAGTCGAGGGTAATAAAAAAATCGTGGATGGGAAATATTCAGTCAATAAAACAAGTGGAGAATTGGTCTCAGAGGGAGAATTTACGTTTAATTTTAATCTGGCTCCGATTTAATGAATAAATTGGGAGTGTAGATCTTTTAATATAATCTTATTTTTTTGATGAAGTTTCATTTTTTAATATAGTCTTTTAATTTTTCTAGCCTTTGTGCTGCAAGTTCCAGATTTTCTAGTTTTTTTGAGAAACAGAATCTAACCAAATTTGACACCTTGTTTTTAGTGTAATAGAATGCGCTCATTGGAATGGCTGCGACTCCGATTTGTTTTGTTAAAAACTCGCAAAATTCCATATCATCGTTGAAACCAAAAGGGGAGATATCAGCAACAATGTAATAAGTTCCTTCGGTTTTTATAGTTCTAAAACCAACTTCTCTCAATTTAGAATCAAGAAAATCTCTTCTTTTCAAATAATCTTTTTTTAAGTTAATAAAATAAGGATCATTAGGGGCCAATTTCATGGCTTCCACCATAGCATATTGAAATGGTCCTGGAGTACAAAAAGTCACAAATTGATGAATATTTCTAATTGCAGTAGCGATTTCAGGACTAGTTAGAGCGAAACCTATCTTCCAGCCAGTTAAACTAAATGTTTTTGCAGTAGAAGAGATAGTAATTACTCTATTCTTATATTTTTCAAAACATGCTATAGGAAAGTGTTGCTTTTCAAAAGTAATATGTTCATATACTTCATCGGTCAATATTATAGAATCATATTCTAAACATAATTCTCCAATAAGTTTGAGTTCATCTTTTGAAAATACTCTCCCAGTTGGATTATTTGGGGTATTAATGATGATGCATTTTGTTTTTTCTGAAAAGGAAGATTCTAAATTTTTTTTGTCAATTTTGAAGTCAGGATATTCCAATCTAACATATCTTAGTTTGGCATAGTTGAAATGACAAACTGGTGAATATGCATCATAACAAGGCTCAAATAAAATTACTTCGTCCTCAGGGTCTAAAATACCCGATAGTGAACTAAATAAAGCTTCAGTTGCTCCTGAAAAAACAGTGATCTCGGAATTAGGATCATAATTTAAATTGTAAAAGTGTTGGTATTTTTGGGAAATAGCGTTTCTTAATTCTGGAATTCCAATAGAAGGAACATATTGATTTTTATTTTCCATAATAGCTTTACATGCTGCCTTTTTTAGGAACTCAGGGCCTGGGAAATCTGGGAACCCTTGAGATAGATTTATTGCATTGTATTCATTAGCCATATTGGTCATTACACTAAATATCGTTTGTCCGATATTCATAACCTTTTTTGATGCTATATTTTTCATATACATACGCCTAAAAAGTAAAAATAACATTAAAATATGAAAATATTCCCATATTTTGATTTATTTATCATTTGAAATAAATTTCTGCATCAGACCTCTTCCATAATAGGTATAAAGAACAGAAGCAGGATTATGTTGTAATCTTCTGTCCTTAGCGATCAAAGTTGTAACTGGAGCTTCTGATAATTTAGTAAACACCATATCGTGTCCAACACATAATCCAATAATAATATTCATGTCGGTATTTATTTCATTTAATATCATAGCTTGAGCAACTGGATTACATGAAACAGTTCCAATAGTATAGCCAGTTTTAGAGGTCATTATAAATTCATCTGGAATTCCAAGTTCAGATTTCTTTAATCCACCAACTTTACACATTACAACATTAACATTAAAGTTATAATTTTTCAATATCTGGGCTACTGCTTTAGCTTCATTAAGGAGCCCAATGCAACATGCAATTCCTATACTTTTATAGCCCATCTTTTTAGCAAATTCAATGGTATCTTTTAGCCTCGGCCATTCACCGTAGCCTTCAGCTTCTACAATACTTGCCACATTAGCCATTTTTCGGATTTCATTGTCTTCTTTGTAAATATTTAAAGCTTTTTGCAAAGTCTCTGGAAACTTGTTCATAGTGCAATCCGGATTCTTATTTTTTGGCCCAAATAAGCATTTATTAGATTTACATTCATCACAATATGACATTAGTGTCCCTCTTTTCTTGAGTCTCATTATTATTTAGATTATTTTCCTTTTTCTTTTTTTCTCTGTATTCTAAATCGACGTTTTCAGGATCCATAAAAAAGTTATGACTCACTAACTGAACACATAGAACCAAGGTAATGATTACAAGTAATGCTGAAATTGTCGGATATAAAGTACTCATTCCATAAGTAAATAGTATTCCAAGATTGATGAGAGTTCCACCAAATAAGATATTGGTCATTTTCTTTTTATCTGTGGGCACGCCGGATGTTCTTATAACGAGAACCAATAGATAAGAGATAAAAAACCCTAATGGAATAAAAATCATCCAAAAAAGAGGTTGCTGGATTGTATTAGCAATAGGTAAATTAATAAAATCATGTAATAATATTACGATACAAATTTCTATAAAACTCATTTTAAAATATTTTGATTGATGATTAACCATAGCAATGGGCTGATTCTCATTACTATTAATTAGATTGATTTCTGTCCCATTTTTAAGAAAAACCTTTACATACCATTCAAATGGTGCTTCTATTGCCCATGCATTATAACCCATATATATTAAGAATGAAGTTAATACAATTGCCCTTGATTTGTTATCCCCAACACCTTTTGAGAGCGTTTCAGAGGGTGTAGCCAAATAATATAACATGCCATAGGTGAGGAAAGAATGCTGATATTTAATTTTGTAGATTATGAAATCTTCGATATATTGAACCTGTTGTTGCTCGGTTAATGAATGATAGAAATAGGTCGAATTTATTGAATAACTGTTATTTAAAAACTCCCATAATGAACTGGAAGAGGTCAAATTTAACTGCTGGACTGATGGATCAGAAGGAGTTATGATTGTAGTAGGATTCCATTGTCTTGTAATTTGTTGAGGCCAATATAAAGGATTTGAAATAAAAATAAACATAAAGATAAACATAGAAATGGCTAATTTTGTTGATCTTCTCCATATACGATTAATTCTTAAACAACAAACTCCCACAATTAATGCAATTGTCCAAATTGATCCTAAAAACCCGTTATATGTGATTATCATGAATATATAAAATACTAATAATGGAATTCCTAAGAAAATGAATAGTTTTCGCCAAATCATAAATATCGTTTAAAATTCTAACTTTTTAAATATTATCAATTAGAATAAAAAAGGCTATAAAATTAGGTTTGGTCTTGTTTTACATCAGATTTTCGGAAAATAAAGAAATTATGACTGATTAATTGTACTGTCAAAACTATTAAGACAATTATTGAGAACATTGTGTATTGATACCATAGATTTGATATGAAGTAAATGAATAAGAAACCAAATATTAATACAAGACCTCCAAATAAAATATTATAAATCTTTTTCTTTCGAGTTGGTGTCCCTGAAGTTCTTATAATTAATATTAGTGATGATGAAATAACAAACGATAAAGGGATAAACAGAATCCAAAATAAAGATGTATCCATAAATTGGCTAACTGGTCTATTTATTGAAAAATGCGTCATAGTATCATAAAGTCTTTGAAATAGATTCATCTGGAAAATTATTTCTTTATCATTAATCAATATTTGCGGATCCGTCCAGTTAACTCGATATAATGATACTACAGATCCATTATTCAAAAAAACCACAGGATACCAGTGTAATGGGCATTCTGCACAATAAGCGTTATATCCTAGATAAATTAAAAATGAAACCATGACTACTGTAATATGTTGACAATCACCAACTCCTTTCTCAAGCACTTCAGTTGGTGTCGCAACATAATCTATTACATACCAGATATATTGAATATTAAGATATTGTATTAAGTCTAAAATATAACTTTCTACCAAGTGAACCTTTTGATAATCGGTTAGAGTTTTATAAACAGATTCATTTATTCCCTTTGTATTATTTAAATATGCCCAATATTGTGTACTATCATTTAAATGTTGAACAGCGGGAGCATTGGGAGTAATAATAAGAGAGGGATCTATATGTCGCTGAATTTGTGAGGGCCAATAAATTGGATTTGAAATCAAAATAAAATAACATAGAAACATCGCTATTGAGAGTTTTGTTAGCCTTCTCCAAATTC
>CAZYEE010000265.1:0-5320 GCA_964646355.1 uncultured archaeon
GAGTACCTATAGGAACGGTAATTGCGATTATTTCGATATGGATATATCTTAAAAAAAGAAAAAAGAAATAATCTGAAATTTATTAATTCTATTTTGCCAATTTTTTAATTTCTTTAATTTTTTTTCTATAATTGCTATTTCTTTTACAATCTTAGTTTTTTCATTGTTTATAAAAATAATCATAAATAAACAATATTGGAACGATTTTTTTATCTAAGTAGACATAATTTTAATGCATCTTATTACAAAATAAAAGTATTTTAAATAAAATAAGTCTCAATGAAAAATCCTAAGCTTTTTATTTAATTAATGTTTCAATTATTTAGGAAATTAGGGTTTGTATATTATAATATTCAGATATATATTTCGACAAAAATCAGATTAATGTGTATTTAAATTAAAAGTGTAAATAATGTTTAGATATTTTAAAGTTTTAGTATTTACGAATGATTTTAAAAATAGACATGAATATTTAGACTCGACAGGAATCTTAGACGATAGAATATATATTAGAAGAGTTAAAGGCACAGGCATTCCAAATATTTTTGTATATTCTGTAAAAAATGAAAACATTGAAGCTAAATTTCAAATTTGGGAAATTTTGCCCACCACAGCGGAGTCAATGCGAATTTTTTCATATAAAGGAGCGTCAGGAATTATTATACTATTTGATTCTTTAGATATTTCTTTTTTTCGTAATTATTTAAATAAAAAAATAAATGAGGAACTTCAGAGATATTTTCATTTTAACATAGTGAATATTTTCTTATTTATTCCATATTATCGGGAAGAATTTAGAAAATATGAAGAATTAATTAATAAAATTGAAGATAAGTTTAAATTAAAAACTAAAATATTTGATAATACCGATGATTTTTATTTATGGATCGCATCCATTCTAAACAATATTTCATATAGTATTGAAAAAGAGTCAGTAATATTTCATTTAGCATTTGTAGAAACAAAAAATCCTTCAATTGATTTTGGAGGGATTCTTGAATCAGTATCTAAAATTTAAAAAATGAGAATAAAAAAGGATCTGGATTAGAATTGAAGTTGAATGAGTTTATTGAATCGAAATATGGATTAAAATTAAGTCATGGGTTAATATTAAATATACTAGAGGACATTATAGATATGTCTATTCCAATTGTTGATAATTTAAATAAAGTTATAGTAGGATTAGTTAAAAAAGATAAAGAAATTGTAAAGCTTAAGTTATCGCATTGTAAATTTCTATTTTTTCCTAAGATTGTCTTCAGGTTGGAATCATTGGAGTCTCTAAATTTGAATAATTCAGTATTTAAAAAAATTCCAGATCAATTCGATACATTAGAAAATCTTAAGGAACTAAATATAGGTAGTATTGGTGTATTCAAATTCAAATCAACATCTGAAATTATGGGAGTTCATGATGGAGAATATAAAATAATCAGAGGTATTGGTGAAAATATTCCCTATTCCATTGGAAAATTGAAGAACCTTAAAAGATTATATATTTACGGACTTTCATTAAAATCCTTTCCCGAACAATATATCAATTTACAATCACTTGAAGAATTAGATCTGAGTTCAAATAAATTAAAGAGTCTTCCTAATGAATTCATAAATCTAAAAAATCTAAACGAATTATATTTAGATTATAATTTTTTTGAAGAAATCCCTGAACCTATTTTTTACCTTAAGAAGTTGGAAATATTGGATTTGAGCAATAATAAAATTAGAAAACTTTCAGAAAAATTTCCGAATTTACAAAATCTAAGTAAATTGTTTTTAAATGAAAACCCAATCCAGTTAATTCCCGATTCATTTGGAGAATTAACAAACTTAAAAGAATTATATTTAAATAAAACATGGTTAATTGAAATTCCAGAACCGATTTTCAAACTCAAATCTCTTGAATTGCTTAGTTTAAAAGATAACAAAATACAAAACATCCCCGATTCCATCAAATACTTGCAAAATCTTAAAATTTTATACTTAAACAATACTCAAATCATAAATTTTTCCGATTCTTTTGGAAAATTGAAGAATCTTAAAGAATTATACATGAAGAATATTGGATTATCCAAACTTCCAAAACCTATTCTCGAATTGGAATCTCTTGAATTACTTGATATTAGTAATAATAAATTAATGGATCTCCCTGATTCAATAATAAATTTACAAAATCTTAGAAAATTATATTTAGACCATAATCCATTGAAAAAAATACCTATTTCTTTCGGAAGGCTTGATAACCTTGAAGAATTACAATTATCCAATACTGAGTTGAAAAAAATTCCTGAACCTATTTTTGAGCTGAAGTCCTTAAAAGCACTTAATTTAAATGATAACTTAATACAAACAATTCCAGATTTAATAAAAAATTTACGAACTCTTGAAATACTATTGATTAATAATAATCCGATCAATTTTATCTCAGATTCCATTAAAAATTTAAGAAATCTCAGAGAATTGCGTCTGAAAAATGCAAACCTTGACAAAATTCCTGAATCGATATTCGAATTAACATCTCTTGAGATACTCGATTTAACTAATACTAATATACAAGAAATCCCAGATTCTATTGTCAAGCTACAAAATCTTAAAGAATTGCATATAGGTAATAATTCCCTCAATAACATTCCTGATTCTATTGGAGAGCTAAAGTCACTTAAAAATCTATCTTTAGAAAATACTGGATTATCCACAATCCCTGAGTTTGTATTTGAATTAGAACTCCTTGAAATACTTGATTTGAGTAAGAACAAATTACAAAATATTCCCGATTCGATTACAAAATTACAAAAATTAAAAAAATTATGTTTATCTGAACCGATTTCCCCTGAATTGTTAAAACTGTTATATAAAATAAAATCTCTCGAAACGATAATTATCTTCAATAATGGAATAAGGTTGTTATATCCAAATCCACAAAATGAAATATATTTTAAATACATTAAACCAATATGAATCCAATGTCAAGATCTCTTACTTTTAAAAAGTAAAGAAAATTAAAAAAATTTGCTTGATTGTTTTATTCTTAAAGATTGAGATAATATTTTATTAATTCAATTAATTAATAATATCTCATAATATCCTTTTTCTCATAATATCCTTTTTTTCATAATATTCTTTTTTTGTTTATTCTGTATCTTCTTCTAACCTAAAAAAATTTCATATACGAAAAACTACAATTAATAATTCAAATTAAAGAATTATCTAATTTTTGAGGTATGACTAATAATGGTAAAGAAAATTAAGGTAATTATTATATTGATAGTTGTAATTGTTTCGATTTTTATTATTGCATTTAGTTTTTGGTTATTTAGACCCAGCGAGCAGAAATCTGCGTATTATGAAGTGGTAGTGTACAAGCCTGATAAAGTATATAATGGGACTACTTTATTTACAGATGGACATGATCCTAATAATCCCAAAGTGGTCGAAGTTGATATGCAAGGTCATATAATTTGGGAGTATATTCTTCCTGATGGTTTAAAACAGTATACTAATCCTGGAATGGAAGCAGAGTTGCTTTCAAATGGGCATATTCTTATCGTGTTACCTCGATATGGAATTATTGAGGTTAATAGAAACAAGGATATAGTTTGGCAATATCTTGATAATAAAGTATCTCATGATGCTGATAGATTGCCAAATAATAACACGCTCTATGTCTGGGGTGGTAACGACTCATATATGGATTTGCAGATTAAAGAGATAAATGAATCAGGTAGTTTGGTTTGGTCTTGGAGAGCTTATGACTATTTCTATAATGATACCTATAAAAATGTATTTAGAGAGGGATGGACTCATTGCAATTCAGTGACACGGATGTCAAATGGGCATACTTTGATAAATCTCCGAAATTTTAACATGACAATTGAAGTTAATCAGAGTGGAGATATAGTCTGGTCTTATAACTGGACAAAATATGGTACAGATCCTCATGAACCAGAATTACTTCCTAATGATAATTTATTAATAGGTCTCCAGTGGGATCCGGTCTATAATGTAGTCGAACTAAATCGAAGTACGGGTGATGTTGTCTGGAATTTCACGCTTGAAAACCTTAGAACCGTAAGAGATGCTGATAGACTGCCTAATAATAATACATTGATTCAAGGAGTTATAAGCGGTAGCGAAGAATCTACAATAATTGAAGTTACTCCTGATGGTGAAATTGTGTGGCAACTTAATTTAAAAAATGCACCAGCAATTCACTCTCCCGGTTGGTTCTATAGGGCGCAAAGAATAGGTCCATAAGTTTAATTTTAAAGACAATCCAATTTGGAATATTTTTAATAGGGTATTTAATTTAATTCAAACCAAATTCTATTTTAAATTTAATTTTCATTATTTTTAATTTACCAATAGAGCCAAAAGTTTGATAAATCTATTCCATCTTAAGATTACATAATCGATTAAAATATATATATAATGATTAGGAACATTAAAAAATGGTTTAAATGATAAGAGAAGGTAAAACAAAACCTAAGAATAATTGAAATTGGAAAAGATTTAGGAAGACTATTTTAAAATAATAGACGATATTCGCTTTAAAAAATATAGATAAATGTCTTTCTGTTATAGCCCAATTAATAAGTTATTTAGAACATCCATAATAAAGAAAATGATAAAATAATTTTTTGAAAAGTTTTCAGAAGAGATCGACAACATTAAACAAATCTAAATTGGTTTGAATCTTAAGGATTGGGAAGTTGTATAAATTCCAAAATACTATAAATTTGAAAGAGAAATAGAGCTTATTAGTAAGACTTATATCAGAGACAAAAAAGGAATGTCTTTTATTAAGATAAATAACTTTCCAAGAATGCTATAAAAATTGATTTACACTATAATTAATAATTTAGGATAATGATTCATAAAATGATCAGTAGAATTATAAGGTTTAAGGTGGTGGAAATATGAGTCTGAGAAAGGAAGAGATTCTAAGAAAAATAAGGGAAAATAGAGAGAAGATAGATGAGTATGGAGTTACAAAGATGGGTATTTTTGGCTCTGCTGCGAGAGATGAAATAACAGAAAAAAGTGATATATTGATTTTGTTGTAGAATTTGAGAGAGGTAAAGCTACATTTAAAAATGTTTGCGGTCTTACTGACTTTCTCGAGAACCTATTTGGGAGGGAAGTTAATATTTTAACACCCAATGGAATTGAATCAATAAGAATAAAACATGTCAAAGAGGAAATAAAGAGGAGTGTTGTATATGCCTAGGCGAGGTGATAAAGAATTTTTGATAGATATGCTCACTGCAGGTGAGAAAATAATGAAATACACAAATAATTTGAGTTATGAAGATTTTCGTAAGAA
>CAZYEE010000266.1:0-5290 GCA_964646355.1 uncultured archaeon
TAATAGAACAAGAAAAAGATTATTAAGAAAAGTAATTATGGAAGGATCTATGACCTGATAATATGAGAATATCCATAAGAGTGAAATTAAAGTCCATAACCCGCTAAAAAATGCTTCATACAATAGAAATTTGCTTCTACTTATTTCTTTTTTTGATTTTGCATATTCAATTAATATTATTATTATTAATTCTATTGAAATATAAAAAAACAAGTCAAGAGCTAATGATAATTTATTAAAGAATTCAAAAAGAAATGAAATATAAGAAATATTATTTTGAACTAAATAATATTGAATAGCATAATAAATAATCCTATCAAAAATTAGTCCAAATATAAAAAACTTCATTATTTTGTAAATTATTGGTTTCTCTTTCTTTTTATTTGCAAAGTATGGATTATAATATCCTTGCATTATTATCGATTTTTTTTTAAATTTTTAAAATTAAAAACCAAATTTTAATAAAAAAGTTATGTTAAAAAAATAGAATATCAGGAAATTTGATTGTATAATAAATCAGAAAAATTGGTCCTAATATATTTGAAATGATCTCTTATTGAGTATTCAGCGCAGTTGCATGCTTCTGATAGAAGTTTTTGAGTTAGAATACTTTTCTGTTTTCTTTTCTTTGAATATATTTGATCACAGGTATATACCACCGCTACTGCAAATATGTAAGGATTTCGTCCACCACGTTTATTTACATCAATTTTCTTAAGGATTTCATAGCTTTTATTCCTTAGATATATTTTGTATTGATCTATTTCAATATTATTTTGAATTAGACGATCAAGTATCAAGGAATAATTGAAAACCTTTGAAATAATTTTATTAATGTAATCCTCACTTCTACGAGTATTTGTTGTAATTATCTTTCCTAGATATGGCCTCACTTTTTGTATTTCTCGGATAATTGTGCGAGGAGAAACTCTATGTCCTAAATCATTAAAAGCTTTACTTAGCTCTTGAATCGTTATTGGTGCATTATGCTTATGTTCTCTAATTGCCAAAAATATACACATCGCAATTAATAGAACATGATTTGTGAAATTTTCCTTAGAAATATTTGAAATTATTTTATTATAAAAATATGCAGACCTATCTCTTATACTATCATTCAAATTAAGATTGGATATTACCCTATTTAAGGTATTAAATATATTATAATTGGTTTCATTATTGACTATCCTTGCTTTTATATCATAGAAATATTTCAGTCGTTTATATAACACTTGTTTTTTTGCAGATAACATATTTCCTGAAGCATCGCTGAATTTTGAATTATACTGATAATCAATGAAACTTCCTAATCCGTCTACCATATTCAATCTTTTTCCTAATGCTACATAATGTCGTGTTACATTATTTTCACTCAGATTTTCATTATGCATTTGATAAATTGGTGAAACATATTGTTTTTCTATCACAAGTCCACATTTACAACAAATATATTCTCCTTTAGCCTCATCTAGTATGGGCTCATGCTCACATTCAGCTATTATCTTTGAATATTCCTTACTCATCTTTACCATGACCATTCTTTTTAACATATTAAAAATGTGAAAAAAATTATCCTATTTGCGAATTATCTATAGCATTATAAAATAAAATATTTTTTAGGAAATTTGTTCCTATCTCCTCTAATATGCGATAACTTCAAATGAATCTGGTTTACTTTCAATAGTACTACTATCCCCTTTATCCAGACATCACTGAAAGTAAAGTGAAATTTTAGATCTAATTTTTATAAAATTAAGTCTAATTTTGTGAATTTTTTATTATGAATTTCTTTTATATATTAAAACGAATTTTAAATAAATTTAGAAGATATTGAGTAAAATACCAAGATATTTTCTAGAAATCTATAAATTTAATAAGATATTTTAAATCAGATTACGATTATTTTATTAATCTAAAAAAGTTTAAATTATTTGGAAGCATTTAATTTATTGTAATTATATATTCAATATATTTTAAGAAAATCAAGCAAAAAACTTAAAGATTTTTTGCTTAAAATTAAAAGTACATTAATTTATATAAAATAGAATAAAATAAGAAGATTGAGAAATTAATTAAATCATTTATAATGAGTAAATATTAAATTAAATATATTCTAGAAGGTATTGAAATAATGTCTACTATATATGGGCCAGTTCCATCATGGAGATTTGGACGATCTTTAGGAGTTGATGTAATCTTACCACCAAAAACATGTACTTTTGATTGCATCTATTGTCAATTAGGAGAAACAGAAATAGCTCCTGGAACTTCTAGCGAACATAATATTCCCACCCCAGAAATGATTAAAAATGAATTATCTGAATATTTAAAAAATATAGATATAAGCACATTAGATTTTATCACATTTTCGGGAACAGGAGAGCCTACATTAAATCCTTACTTACAAGATATCGTAAAATCAGTGCGTGAATTGGTACAAAACATTCCAATTGTGATTTTATCTAACGCAAGCTTGTTTTTTAAACAAGATATCAGAAGGCGCCTACTTGATTTTGATATAGTGGTAGCTAAAATGGATGCAGGCGATGAAGATACTTTCAGAAAAATTAATCGCCCTAAATCTCAATCAATAACCCTAGAAAAAATAGTTGATGGAATAAAGAAATTTAAAGAAATTTATAATGGTGATTTGGCATTAGAAGTAATGTTGTTAAAAACCACTAATAATTTTGTCTCAAATATTTATAAGAATCAATTAGATGCATTAATTTCTGTAATTAAAGATATAAACCCCGATATCGTTCAGCTTGACATTCCATATATGCCACCATCTCAATCGTTTGTCTCCCCACCTTCCAATAATGAATTAAAAACGGTTTCAGATCTGTTTTCCAAACATTTTGAGTCTTCTAAATTGTGGATTTATGGAACTCATGACATGCGAAACAAAAAGGTAGTATGGAAATCGGAGAAAAATATTGAAGGCAGAATACTGGCTTTATTAAAAAGGAGACCATGTTCTCTTCAAGATATATCAACTACACTTGGAATCGATATTAATACGGTAAAAAATATCATCAATAAACAATTGAAAGAAAATTTGATAGAGAAAAAGGAATTTAATGATATAACATATTATTTTTCTCTTTAATATTTTCATTTTTATTGGTAATTACCAATCACCAAAGGTGGAACCACACATGACCATTCTCTCGGATTTAATCAATAAAATTTTGGAATACTGGAATAATTACCATTTAGATCTTAAAATTGATAAAATAGGTATTGGAAGTCATTTTGCTACGACTATTTTAAATAATGGTTCTGTAGGGTTGTGCCATACTCTTTATAATATCATAAAAACTAAAAAAAGATTAAATAAATTAGATACTAAAGCTATTTTAAGGGAATTACTTAATTCTTTTCGGGCCGACCATGTCCATGAATTGGATCCTTGTAAATTCATTCTATATGCTAGATCGGAAGATATCAATTTAAAGGCATTGGGTATTTCATGTATAAATGCAATTTCTAACTATATTATTTTTAATCTAAATTATGATGTGAAATTTGATAAAATGGATGAAATTGCAGGTTTAACTTTAAATAATAAACTAAAAGTAGGGGTTATAGGAGCGATTAAGCCTATAATTAGACAATTTGAAAAAATTGGTATAAAGACCATTTATTTAAAAGAAGATGATCTCTTTAAGAAGCAAATAGACTCAGAAAATATCAAATTAGTTGAAGATTTAAATTTTATAAACCAAGTCGATTATTTATTTATAACCGGATCCTCCTTAGTTAATGAATCAATTGATGAAATACTTGAAAATTCACAAAATTGTACCGAAGTCATTTTAATTGGACCAACTGCTGGGTGTATTCCAGATCCACTCTTTGATAAAGGTCTAACTCGAATCGCTGGGATGAATATAATAGACACAGAAAGGACTTATGAAATTATTATTAATAATGGAGGTACACAAGCATTCAAGAAATATGGTAGAAAATATTACATAATAAATAAAAATAAAAATGTATGAATAAAACAATACAAAAATAACACACTACGATTCATTAAAATATTTAAATAAAAAAAGTAGAGAAATTAAATTCCTTATAAAAAATCTATAAAAATTCAGACCTAAATTAAATTAAAAATTGAAAGAAACAGTCACAGCTGCATTTACAACTATAATACTATCGTCAATATCACCTAGCTCTTTTATACAGATTCCTTGAGCTATCATTCCGCCATCAATAATTTTTATCGATTTTTTTCCAAATGGAGCAGCTCTTAATACTTTTTTCTCATTAATTGTTGTATCTTTCGGCTTTGCTATCATTATATCAACAATCATTTGTGATGGATCCGTCATATTTAGGATATCCCGTAATCCTATTAAACAATTATTTGATATTGCATTTTTAACAGCTTTTATCGCAGCACCTGTTGCATCCATATTGTGTCCATGTTGATCTACGCCCATTCCAATTTGTACAATGAATTTTTTAATCATTTCTATCATCTGCAACTTGATAATTATTAATAATTATAGTTTTCGGATTTTATAAAATAATATTAGCTATTCAAAATAGTATTAGCTATTCAAAATAATAATAGATCTTCAAAATGATATTAATTCTTAACAATAATAACAAATAATTAAACAAATAAATCGTTTTTTTAAAACTACGATAATTTTGATTCTATTTCATTTCTAATATTTTTAATTTTTTCATTATTTTCAATGTAATTAATCAAAGGAATTAAAAAGTATTTTATTCGAGTTTTAATTTTTTCTAATTTCGCTAACAATTCTTTTTTACCTTTCTCAGTTATTTTATATCTTCTTAATTTCCTTCCTGAAAATTCTTGTTCAGAGATAACAAGACCGGAACTTTCAAGTCTCCTTAATTGTGTATAAAGTGTGCCAGACTTTATCTCTATTGGAATTTTTATTACTTCATTAATTTTTTTTAAAATATCATAACCAGTTATTCCAGGATTCTTTTCAATAATTGCCAGAAATAATGTAGATACTAAGGGGACTTTTTTAATCAAAATTTTCTCTTTCATTTATATCTTATTCTTACAATATTCTCAATAACTATAATTTCATTCAAAAAAAAATATAAAAATATTATTATAGAAATTAAATTTGTTCTATATTTATTTAAATTTTACCAAGGCAGATAGTTCACCGCTTAAGAAGACTACTACTATCGCAAGAATTACATTGATAACCAATAGAATCATATTTAATTTTTCTTTAGTTTCTGATTTTATCTTTAATCTTTCTACAATTCTGCTTCTTAATATTGC
>CAZYEE010000267.1:0-5260 GCA_964646355.1 uncultured archaeon
TCCAAAAAGGTAGGTTGAGAGTATGAAAATCTTAATATGTTATCACTCAGATACTGGTAATACTGAAAAAGTGGCACAAAGTATGGCTGAAGCTCTGGAAAGTTTGGATGTGGTAATTAAGCCTGCAAAAGATGTTGATCCAGATGAATTGAGCGGTTATGACATTGTTTTTCTAGGGTCCGGAATATATGCCGGAGGTGTCGGGAAGTCCATATCAAAATTAATGAAAAATATCGCTTCATTCCCGCAAAAATTTGTATTATTTTCAACGCATGCTAATAATGATCCACGGTATTATGGAAAGGCTTTTAAAAAAATTGAAAAAACAATTGAAGGAGCTGGTGCTCAGATCATTGGAAAATTTGATTGTATCGGCGAAAATAAAAAGCCAAAAGTTGTTGAATTATTGCTCCAATCCTCACCCGAATTAAAACCTGCAATCGAAGCTGCAAAAGGACATCCAAATGAAGAAGACCTTAATAATGCAAAAAAATTCGCTAAATCAATTCTAGATAAATTGTAAATTCTCAATATTTTTAATATTCACTTTATTTTTAATATAACCATTATTTATAATATCATAATTAAACCATCATCTATAAAATCAATACCAGTACTTTGTTTTCCACTAAAGAATTATCACTAAAACATTACCTTCCCTCCTATTCCCGAATCCATATTATAAATTTAAATATCTATTGAGACATTTATCCCAAAAATCTTCTCTTTTTAATTTTAATTCAATAAGTATTAAATATCAAAATAGAATGATATTATTTTTAATCTTTTAACATCAAATTATACTTAGGTGTAAACTATGGACAAAAGGGAAAAACTATTTTTTTTATTTATTATAGTCGCAATAAACGATCTTGCAATATTCATAGCATATTCTTTAATTTATCCATATTATTCTTATCCCTCAATTTTCAACAATTGGTTAATGATTTGTATAATAATTGTCACATTGGCTGTAGAATGGAGTATATTCCTATACCTATTAATCAAGTTAAAAAATAAAAATATGCCATTAAAATTACTAATAAAAAGGGAATCTGTCCCCAGAAAAGAGTTATTGACCTATAGTGCTATTTTTGCAGGAGTAGTAATCAGTACATCTATCTTATTAACACTATTCTACAAGGTGTTTTACCAAATAAATAATTTGAATCTTAGTATAATCCTCATAGGCGGTTTTACATGTGCACCTACAATTGGAATCGTAGAAGAAACTATTTGGCGAGCTTACATCTTCAATGAATTAAAATTTGAATATGATAAAAAATGGAAGGCAATAATTTATTCATCCCTATCATATTCATTGTTTCATGGATTCGAGCCCATTAAATTAGTAGTAACATTTATTATCGGAATAACAGGATGCATAGTTATTGATAAAATTAAAAATGCATGGCCTTTGATAATCTCACATGCTATCGCTGAATTTTTAGCATGGACATTTTATATTCTATAAATAAATTAATTCTTATTCTTTTTTTTCGTAGTTTTCTTTTGTCCGGATGGTATTATTAATAATTAACAATTTTAATAATAATAAATAATCTCAATACTAAAGATCATTTCATAATGTAATAAAAAAATGAAAAAAATAGGATAAAAAAATAAATTAAGTTTAAGTTATTGAGAGGTCTTTTTTTCAGCTCGTGTACTTTCAGTTAAAAATGAAAGTATGCCGTGTTCAGTAAACAGAGAAAAGACAGGCATTAAGTTCATCATTGATTGAATTGGTGCGGTCTGTGTATTATTTCCACCGGTCATAAGAATGACTTTACTATTATTTTGGAGGCCTTTTGAGAAGGATTCCGATTGTTTAACAAGCATATCGGCGAGTATTTCCAAGGATTTAATTTTGATGCCTTTTTCGCCGGCTTTTTGGTATTCTTCGAGAGCTTTTGCTTTTTCTTTGATACCTGCCGCTTCAGCTTCGGCTTTCATACGGATGGCATCAGCTTCAGCTTGAGCTTTTAGTTTAATAGCCTCGGCTTCAGCTTCAGCTTTTAGCATGATTTTTTCTTTTTCTATTTCAGCTTGTCTTCGAGCTTCCTCCTCTTTTACAGCCATTTTTTTTGCTACCAATTCTTTAGTTTTTTCAGCAACTTCCATTTCTCTTTGAACTCTGGCTTTTTCTTCTTCAAGCATGTCCTTTTCTCGTTTAACTTGGCTATTTTTGCGTCGCTCACTTTCAATAATTTCAGCTTCGCTGAGATGTATAGCTTCAGCAATTCTGGCTTCTTTGCGAAGCTCAGCAGATTTTATTCTTTCAAAATCTTTGATAACCGTGCTTTCTGTAGTATCGGAGATGTTTTTTATATCAAAAATGATAGGTTCAAGTCCTAATTTCATCAATGAATCTACAATTAATTTATAAATAGCTTGTTCTACTTGTTCACGTTCTCGCATAATTGTAAGGATTTCCATTTGCATACAGACCGAACGAGCCGCTGACATGACCGTATCTTCTGTGATTCGTTTCAAGTGAGTTTCATCAATGATGCCGAGAGATTCAGCTGCTTTTTTAGGATCTTTTACCTGAATTTTACAAGAGATTTCTAGTTCAAAAGGAAGATTATGTTGATCATGAAGTCTAATTCGGCTGACTTCGATATCAAGGACTCGTTTTGGAATTATTATTCTTCTATGAAATGTAGGAAAGTAGTAATAACGACCTTTTCCGTCATATACCTTTCTTTTATTTTTTGAGACCACAACATGGTACTCGCTGGGAGGCACAACCACTATTCTTGATAAAAATATTACAATAACCACAATGGCGAAAATTACGGCAAAAATGATTCCGACGACAACCCAAGTAGTGTTTATTATTCCCTCATATTGCATTTTTTAAATCACCTTTTTTAAAAATAGATTTTTAAATTCAAAAATTTTATTTTTTCAACTTTTATATTCTTATTCAATTTTATAACCACAATATGGGCATATATCTAATTCAAAATCAATAGAAGCATTACAATTAGGGCATATTATAAATTCTATGTTTTTATTCTCGTGTTGATATGAAATGACATTCAATGGTTTAACAAAAGCTATTGTTCCCAGAAAATTGATTATTTTTACTACCGAATTTTTTGGAATAAATGAATCACTTTTAGCAGGAAACTCTGGGCTATCTGAATTCTCAATAATTTTAATTCGACCACATGTTTTTTCGTCAATAGGAATTTCTACGATTGCTTTTTTTCCAATGTATTGATCACTATTTTCAGAAGGTGTAATTAACGATCTAAATCCAAAATAAATAAGTAAAAACAATATTGTACTTATTACACCTGCTGTAATTATAGTGAAAATTAGTTCAAATCCGAGAATATTCATAATTATTCCAATCATACCAAAAAAAAAAGTTGCTAGAAATACTGGTATTAATGGAAAATCAAGGATATCGTTTTCCTCTATAATAAGATAAATAATGATAATAAATGAAATGATACATATTATACCAAAGGTTAATAGCTGATAATAGTCTATCATATTTTCTTTAAGACACCTTTCTATTGATTTTGAATTTTCATGTCTTTTTTAATTAAGTAATCTAATAAAATATGAAAAAGTACTATTTTTAATATAATTTCCAAATAATTCATATGAAGGACTTTGTAATCATTGAACCTTTATTATAAAAATATATAGAATCACAATAACTAAATTCAATCTAGATTTAATAAATAACATCTTAAATTTACTATCTTTTACATATTTCATAAAGAATTGAATTGTTTATATCTCAAAATTTAGCATAAAATTTTTAGAGAGATTGAATAGTTTAAATAGACTACAATAATTAGATTATTTTTAATTATTTTTTTATGTAAAAATTATTATTAAATTTATAATTATAATAAAATCTACAAAATATATGTATATCCTAAAAGATTGATTTTTAGACGAGAAAAAAACGAAAAAATCAATTAAAATATTGGTTTGTGAGAAAAATATTTATAAGAAAATAGCAGAAATAAATGAGAAAATATCATAAATTTTGATCTCTATGTAATTTTAATTAGAAATCAAATAATAACATGATGGTTTTAAATGGTTTCAAAATATAAAGATCGAGAGGAAGCAGGGTGGGTACTGGCAGAGGAGGTTAGGAGAAGAGCTAGAATACATATTAAAGACAAGATATCAAAAGAAAATGCAGTCGTATTAGCAATTCCGGATGAAGGAATAATAACTGGATATGCGTTTGCAAAGGAATTAGGTTTGAAAATGAATTTAATAGTGGTGGGAAAGTTAAGAGTCCCTGGAACAGATATCGGAATTGGATCTATAACAATTGATGGAACTAATGTTTTGAATGATGCAATGATCAATAAATATAGATTAACAGAGGATAAAATAGATGAAATTGGAAGAAATGAAGTTAATAAAATGATAAATCGATTAGAAACATATGAAATAGCTCAAATAAATTTGGAAAGTCTTAAAGATAAATATATTATTATTGTTGATGAGGGTGCAGAAACTGGATATTCAGTAATCGGTGCAATAAAATCAATAAATTTAATAACAATACCAAAAATTATAGTTGTAGCTATTCCCACTGCAAGTTTTAATGCTATTATGAATATTAATCGATATACACAACATATAGTTTGTCCTAGAATAATTGATTCATTCTCATTTCAAGTTAGAGATTCTTATGAACATTATCATAAATTGGATGAAAAAACAGTTTTAAAATATATTGAAAAAATAAAAAATGAAAATATTTTATATACTACTGAATAATCTTCTGCAGAATTAATAATTGGACATAATTATTTACTAAAGATTTAAAATTTCTAAAACTAATTAATGAGATTTATTATTTTATTATGCTTTTCTAATTTAATTTTATTAAAAAATATTTACTTTATTGTTTAACTACTGATTTGAACTTGTATATTATACGAATTTAAACATGCTTTTGCAATTTCTCGGAATGCTTCTTCAATGTTTTTTCCAGTTTTTGCTGAAGTTTCAAATAACTTAACTTTGTATTCATCGCTTAATTTATCTATTTGTTCTTTTGATACTTTTGCTTCTTCAATCAAATCAATCTTATTAGCCAGAATAATAAATGGAATGTCTCCTGTCTCATTCTGAACATCTTTGATCCATTTCTTCACATTATTATATGATTCTGGATTTGTGATATCGAAAACAACGATAGCTCCATGGGCTCCATAGTAATAGTATCGGCGGATTTCTTCAAACTTTTCTTGACCTCCAAAATCCC
>CAZYEE010000268.1:0-4275 GCA_964646355.1 uncultured archaeon
AGGTATCAAAACTCTTGCTTCTGAAAAATTGCTTATCTTTTCTTTGCTCGACTCTTGCAGATACATCGTTTAGAATTGTATATCCGAAAATATAATCATTTACTTCATTAACTACTACCTTTTTCATCTTTTTACCTACAACAACCGCAAGTTCAGCCTCATAGTCAATAAATTTAATTGGAACATATTTGTCGTTATTTTTTATAGTGGGAATAATAATATCATCATTTGGACCAATGATAGCAGATGTAGCTTTAGCAAATAACATAGGCTTGGCAGGTAGCTTCATACCAGTTTCTTGAGCATGATCTCTATAATTTAAACCCAAACAGATGATTTTGAACGGCCATAATAATGGTGCCAACAAGATTTTTTCATCAAAATCTAGTAAAGATTCCATATTATTATTTAGAATTTTTTCCTGTATTAGGTTCAAATTTTTATAAAAGAATTCAATGAAATCTGTTGCGTATAAATTAGAATTATTTTCATTTGATATTTCGGGTAGAAAATCCCAGATCTGATTGTTAACAATAATACCATAACTCTGATAATCTTTTAATTTAAATCTACAGATTTTCATATTTATCATTAGATATTTAGATATTTAATTTAAAAGTTATTTGATTCTGATAAATTAAAAGACTAGAAAATAAAAAGATGGAGATTGTGATTTAAGTTTCAATTCAATAAAGAAATAAATAAAATAAAAAACATGAAAATTGAGGAAAACACCTAAAATAAACAAGAATTAGAAATATTTAGAATTAAACAAGAAAATTGACATAATTAGATGCGGGATGTTGATAAAATGGTGTATATTACTAGAAAATGCATATTATAAATGGGCAAAAATTTTTAAAATACTCATAGATTTTTAAGAATAAATTAATTAGAAAAAAGGAAATTAAAAATGCCGAAAATACCACGGTGCATGAGTACTCAGCATCCAGATAATGTTAGACCGCCATTTTTTGCAGATAATCCTGTACTTGAAGGTGATAGCGAAATACAGGAAGCATTCTATTCATATTCACACTTGGGTTGCGATGAACAAATGTGGGACTGTGAGGGGAAAGAAGTAGATAATTTTGTTGTTAAGAAATTGTTATCAAAATATAAATTCTTTTTTAGAGAACATCAACTTGGGAGAGATATTTTTTTAACACTAAGAGTTCCGAATCCCGCGATTGAGAAGGCAGAAGCGAAAATATTGTTAGAAACCTTAGAAAGTATTCCCCGTTCATTTGACGCTGCCCGATTATTTTATGATTCTGATGTACCTCCAATATTTGAAATTATATTACCAATGACCACTTCCTATAAGGAATTAGATAGGATATACAGATATTACCATAATTTTATAATAGGCAGGCAAAATCTACCTTTAAAAGAAGGAGAAATAACAGTAGCCCAATGGATAGGTGAATTTGAGCCCGAAAAAATTAATATTATTCCATTATACGAAGATATGAAAAGTATGCTTAATGCTCATAATATAACAAAAAAATATCTTGAGGATAAAGATGTTATGTATCAGAGAGTATTCCTGGCACGCTCTGATCCTGCAATGAATTACGGATTAATCACAGCAGTATTATTGAATAAGATAGCACTGCAAAGGCTTAATAGACTCTCGGACGAAATAGGTATAAAGATTTTTCCAATAATAGGAGTAGGTTCGGCACCATTTAGAGGAAATCTTAAACCAAAAACTGTAAAAAGAGTAGTAAAGGAATATCCAAGCATATTTACATTTACTATACAATCATCCTTTAAATATGATAATCCTATCGACGAAGTAATTGAAGCAATAAAATTTTTACATAATAATAAAACCCTTTCACCGCAAAAAATTGATGAAGAGTTCTGTTTAGATTTGATTAAAAGGTATTGTAAAGAATATCAAAAACAAATTATTGAATTATCTTCAATTATCAATGATTTAGCACAGTATATTCCTAATAGGAGAGCTCGAAAATTACATATCGGATTATTTGGATATTCACGAAGCATGGAAGGAATTCAACTTCCGAGAGCGATAAAATTTACAGCATCTCTTTATTCTATAGGATTACCTCCAGAAATTTTAGGTTTAAATGTTCTTAATTCGGCGGATCTTCAATTTTTAAGAAAAAATTATCTGAATTTTGAGACTGATTTAAATGAAGCATTAAGATTTTTTAATCCAGACTCAAATTTGATTCCCGCTGAATTAAAGCAATGGCTTAGAAATTATCCTTTTTATTATCAAATAGATATGGAATATAAAGAAATAACCTCCGAGATAATTTCCGCTTTAAGAAAAAATAATACCCAAATATTGAAAGAATTTATACTTCAAGCTGCTAATATAAGAGGATTTTTAGGGTGAAATCATTTAGGAATCGCTGTATTATATCTAATTATTAAAGTTCAACTGATCATTTTATAAGATATTTGATGATTCTCGTCTATTGAAATGATATATCCAGCAGGTCCGACATTTACAATCATTGTATTTTTTAAAGTGGATATTCCTCTATCTTCATGAACATGCCCACATAATACCAATTTTGGCTGAATTTCAGAGACTAATTTTTCCAGTTTTTTGCTACCAATATGGCTCCCGCTATATACCTTATCACAATGATTTTTTGGAGGAACATGAGTTACGAGAATTAACCTATTAGGATCAATTTTGCTGATAGTAGGTCTAGCAAAATTAATTATGTTATCTAAGATATTATTTGGACCACCAAGTCCATAAAAGAAATAGTCTTTAAATTGTTTATACCTTAAATGAATATTATATGCATTGGAAATCCGGATGTTTATTTTTTGTCCGTCCATATTACCCATAACAAAATATATTGGTTTGAAATTAAGAATAGAAATCATATGATTAAGTTTATCAGGTTTTGATGAATGTGAAATATCACCACATATTATGACCAAATCAGGTTTCTCTTTTGTAATAATTTTGGCAGCGTATTCAAATCTACCTTGATTAGAATGAAGATCACTGATTGCGTAAATTTTGAAATTAGTCATTTGGTCAGACCTTGTTATTGATTTTTTTATCAATCCAGATTATTTATAAAATTGATAAATTAAATATTTTTCATTAAATAATAGAAATTTCTGTGATAATTTAATAATAGATAGATATCAATAAATGTTATTAAATAAATTACTAAAATCAATAGAACTGAAATTAAATTATAAATAAATTAATAAAAATGATATTAATTTAACGATATAATAAAAATTTATTTCTTAATTTACCAGTCCTAAATTACAATTGAATGCTTTTTTACAAGTATTATAAAATTTTTTATTATCTATCTTAAAGGATAAAAGACATTTATAAGTTTAACAGATAATATATATTTCATTTTGATACAATGTGAATTAAATTTATTTTATGGGTTAATAGCGGGAAATGGGCTTTACATGGGTGAAAAAGTTTATAAGGGGTTAGAGCATTTAACTCTATTTTAGAAATTAAATCCGTGTCAAAAATGATGAAACTAAAATCGTTGAAATAATATTATTCTGCAAGAGACCAACAATAAAACACTCAAATTTAGAATTTTATAAAAGAGTTTTTTCTTTTTGATTATTAAATAACCACGAAAATAAAAATAAACACGCTTTTTAACAATATTTACAAATAAAAATTTAAAAAAATAAAATTATAAAGGTAAGAGTTTAAATGATAAAAGATAAATTAGAAATATTGTATGTAATTAAATGTAGTATTGAAAAAATTGTTAGGAAGGTCGAAAAAGATCCCAGGCTTAAATTTGATAAGGATGAAAAAATAAAAATTCTAAATTTATTAAAAAATTTAGAAAGTCAGATAGTAAAAGAGCCTGAGATTGTATACTCAAAATTGGTAGAATTAAATATGCCAGCTAGGGTATTTGGATTTGAAAATGAATTGAAGATTATAAAACGATATTATATGTCTTTTACTCAAAAATTAGTGAATAATAGTGCTAAATCATTAGCTTACATTTGAATTGAATAATTTTATTTAATTTAGAGTGCAAATATTAAAAATATTTATTTTTTCATTTTTTAGTTTTTTAGTTTTTTAGTATTCTTTTTTGTTTCTCTTTTTCGTCTCTATTTTTTTTCTTTTTTATTTATACATTTAAACTTTTGTTATATGGAAAGTTTGTTGGTTAATGATTTATTCTTGTAATTTTTTTGCTACATCAGTAAAAGTATCAATTATTTTCTGGACTGAATCTTTAATATTTTTAATTTTTTCATTAAGAGGTGTGA
>CAZYEE010000268.1:4375-5231 GCA_964646355.1 uncultured archaeon
TAGCGGCTTGGATTTTATCAGAGACACTGTTTTCAATATCAGTTATCTTTTTATTGATATTTTCTATAAATTTTTGGTTTTCTTGTTTTAATTCAGTAATTTTTTCATTAAGAGGTGTGATAGCGGCTTGGATTTTATCAGAGACACTGTTTTCAATATCAGTTATCTTTTTATTAATATTTTCTATAAATTTTTGGTTTTCTTGTTTTAATTCAGCGATTTTTTCATCCGCTTCTTTTTTAAATTTCTCTGCTTGAGCGGTTAGTTCAGCTAACTTTTCCTCAAGAAATTTTTTTAGCTCAGAAGCTAATTTTTCTCTTTCTGAGGATTCCAGAGAAAGTTGTTGTTCCAATTTTTTAACCAAATTTTTAGTCTCTTCAAATTCTTTTTGCACATTATTCGCAATTTCTTCCGTTTTTTCGATCCTATCGGAGAAAGCATTTACTCTACCTGAAAGTTCTATTCTTTCAGCATTTTCTGAATCATGTTTCTCTTTAAGATCATCATATAAATTCCTTAATGCAGTTAATTCCTCTCCTTGAGCATTTAATTTTCCCGAAAAAGTATCTACTTTTGAGCTAATAGAGTCCAGGTTTTCAGAGAAGGTGTCAATTTTTTTCTTGAAATTTTCGACATTTTGTGTATTAGAATCTATATTTAATTCATTTTTGGTAAGCCTTTTTTTAATATCATTTATTTCATTTTCAAATACATTTTTAAATTCTCTAATATCAGATTCTATTTGCAATATTTTTCCATTTATACTATCAATGTTAGTGCTATTTTGATTAGCTTTACCGGAAACCTCATCAATTTTTTTAATTGCTGGGAATAATGAATCTTTGATCTTCCCAAT
>CAZYEE010000269.1:0-5228 GCA_964646355.1 uncultured archaeon
CTTGATACCTTTAAATCAATGATGTAATAAAATAGTTTTTTATAATACTAAAATTTTGGAGTTTGAATATCTAATTTAGAAAATATTAGAATATGTGTATTTAAATATTAAATATTGTTTTCCAGAAATACTTTTTCTGCAGCTTTAATGCTTTCCCCTAAATTCAAATCAAATCCAAGTGCTTTTAAGCTAATTTCCAGAACAGATAGTGTAAGTAAAATCTCTCTTTTTCCACAAATATTCATGTGAGCTATCCTAAAGATTTTACCCTTTAATTTATCTTGACCTCCTGCAATCAAAATACCATGGTTTTTCATTTTTGACCTAAGCTCAGAATCTTTAATATTGGGTGGATAAAGCACTGAGGTAACGGTATTTGAGGCATACTCTTCATCAGCAAAAAGTTTCAGTCCAATTGCTTTAATTCCAGCTCTTAGTGCTTCTCCCATTACTCTATGTCTTTTAAATCTATTATCTAAACCTTCTTCGAACATTATATTCAAGCTTTCATTTAAAGCATAAATATGCGATACTGATGGAGTACACGGTGTCTGATAATTCTTTTGATATTGTTTTCGGTATAATTTTAAATTAAAGTAATATGTAGGAATATGTTCCCGTTGTTCAATAATTTCCCATGCTCTTGGGCCCACCATAATCATTCCAAGTCCTGGTGGAATACCAATACATTTCTGAGCTCCAGTAGCGACAATATCAAAATTCCATTCATCTGGTTTTACATAATCTCCACCAACAGAAGTTACACAATCTACTATTAGGATTTTATCGTATTTTTTTGATACTTCACCAATTTCTTTTCCAGGATTCAGAATTCCGGTAGAAGTTTCGTTATGACACAAGGTAATAAATTTTATTTCTGGATCCTTTTCAAGATATGGTATTATATCCTCGGGTAATACAGGTTTTCCCCATTCAATATTAAGCTCAATTGGCACTCCTCCATATGCTTTAACCAAATTAAGCCATCGTTCAGAAAATTTTCCTTGAATTATTGTTAATACCTTATCTCCTGGCGAAACTAAACAAGCGATTGCAGATTCCATTGCAGTCGTGCTTGATCCGGTAATAAAAAATACATCATTCTTTGTATACAATAATTTCTGAAATTTTTCTGTGGTATCTTTCATAAATTCACTAAATTCATTAGATCTATGTCCCATTAATGGCCTAGACATGGCTCTATATACTCTTGGGTGAACCTGAACAGGACCAGGGATCATAAGTAATTCTGTTTCGGTATCTTTCATTGTTTTATCACACGACATCTGATTTTAATCTTAATTTCTTATAAAATATCCTTTATCTAATACTTTACAAATTAATTTAATGTCTTTTCAATAATATCCAATTTCTTTTATAATTTTTTATTCTAATGCGAATTAAGAATAAATTCAAAAATGTTCAATAAAATTCTATCTATAACTATCATTTTAAAAAATAGCCTTAAATCATTACATATTATAAGATGAAATCGGGTCAATTAAATGACTAACAAAATAATAACCTTATTAACAGATTTTGGCACATCAGATCCATATGTATCCATAATGAAAGGAGTAATATTATCGATATCTCCTGATGTTTCTATAGTGGATTTAAGTCACGAAATACCAAAATTCAACATAATAAAAGGTGCACTATTCTTAAATAACGCAGGACAATATTTTCCAAAAAATACGATACATGTAGTTGTAATAGATCCTGGAGTGGGCACAAAACGACTTCCTATATTGATTAAAACAAGAAATTATTATTTAATTGGACCTGATAATGGTGTTTTAAGTTTACTTGCTTATAATGATAGGATTGAAAAAATCATAAAACTTGAGAATCCAAAATATTTCCTCAAGCAAATTTCAATGACATTTCATGGTCGCGATATTTTTGCTCCAATATCTGCTCACTGTGCAAATAATGTAGATATTGAAGAATTTGGGCCCGAAATTCAAGAAATTGAATTGCTTCATGAATCAATGTATGCCGAACCTTTAATAAATTCTGATGATACAATCACGTTTTATATTCTGGATATTGATGGGTTTGGAAATATAATTACAAATATTCCTCAAACATTTCTATTAACTCATTTGAAAAATATGATGAGTAAAGGCAAAATTAACTCTATTAACAACATTATTTTTAAAATATCTAAAGGAAAATCTTTTGAGTCCGCCCAAACACTCTCAAATATTAATTTTCCATTCAAAAATACTTATAATGAAGTAAAAATTGGAGAATTTTTAGCATTAATTGGAAGTCATGGTAATCTCGAATTTTCTAGAAATCAAGATTCAGCGGTACAGAAATTAAAATTAGAAGTAGGTACAGAATTAACATTAAAAGTTATTCAAAAATGAATGCGAAATTGCTCAAGATTATATGATTATTATTATTCTAATCGTTTATTATTATTCTAATTAAAATTTTAAATTTTAATATGTTTTAAATTTTAATAAATTTATAATTTGAGCCCAGTATGTCCAATTTCTCTGATTCTATTTATTCCATCAATTTGTTCTATAAAATCAACAACGCTTTTAGGTACTAGATCTTGCCATTTTTCACCTTTTAAAATTCTATTTCTAATCTCGGTAGATGATAAAATTTCTCTATCAAATATTTCAGTATTCTTGACCATAACTCCAAATTCTTTCATTAACCGGAATACAAGCTTATTATTTGTATAAACAACATCAAATTTAGGGACACATGCAATAACATGAGAGACCCAAATTCTATTATCATTAGTATCAAAAATTGGAATTAGGAATATTCTTGTTAAATCTATTCCATTTTCTTGCAAAGCGTTTTTTATCATAGTAACTCTTTCACCAGCTGTAAATGGATTATTAAATGAATGTGAATGCTGGGCACTCCCAATCCCTATTATTAGCTCTTCCACTTCCTCCATCAATAATTTAATTACCTTTATATGCCCATTATGTATAGGTTGAAATCTACCTAAGAACAATCCTCTTTTGTACATTACAAGTCACTTTATTTAATTAAATCCACATCATCTACACAATATTTTGAAAGATCAATTCTATTATTAATTATTTTAATATTTTCTTTTTCTAATAATTTTATTTTTTCCTCAGTCCCTTTTGCAAATCCACCTACTTCTCCATTAGCTTTTACAACTCTATGACATGGAATTATTATTGGATATGGATTTTTATTCAACGCATTCCCAACGGCTCTCGCAGATCTTGGACTACCAATGATTCTTGCAATCTGACCATAAGTGGCTACTTTTCCTTCTGGAATACGACGAGTTATCTCATAGACCTTTTTTTCAAAATCACTAAATTTTGATAAATCTATACTCATTTTTCCAAATTACGAACAAATTTCTCATAATTAATACTTATAATTAATTATAATCATTTTTTACTTCTTTTTTTAAGTTATGGTTGTTATAATTATATGTTAAATTTTTATTTATTAAGCGTATATTCAAAAAAGAATTAAAGTTAGATGGATATCTTCCATATAGAATTCTTGAATTAAACATTTTAACTATCGAAACTTTAAATACTAAAAAATTAACGAAAATAAGAGAAGTTATACCAAATTAAATTAAATAATAATGTGAGTAATATGTTAGAAATAGATGGTTCATATGGTGAAGGTGGAGGACAGGTTCTAAGAACTAGTATTGCATTAGCATCATTGCTTAATATTCCAATAAGAATATATAATATTAGAGCAAATCGCCCAAAACCTGGCTTAAAGACGCAACATCTTATCGGGATTAAAGCTGCTAGTAAAATTTGTAATGCTAATATAGAAGGTGCAAAACTAAACTCACAAGAAGTTATATTTAGACCCAATGAAATAAAAGGTGGAAACTTTAAAATTGAAATCAGTACTGCGGGTAGCATCTCGCTTATTCTTCAAGTATTAATGCCTATAATTGCTTTTGCTCCAAGAAATGTGAATCTTACTATTACTGGTGGGACTGATGTTAACTGGAGCCCCCCTATTGATTATATAATAAATGTAATTCAACCAATTATGAAGCTTATGGGCTATAATTTTCAATTAAAGATTAATAAACGGGGCCATTATCCAAAGGGTGGAGGAATGGTTAGTGCTAATTTCGAGCCAACTCAGAATCTTAAATCCTTAAATATAAAAGATTATACCGAAATAAAATATATTGAGGGCATATCTCATTGTGTTAGACTCCCAAAACATGTTGCAATAAGACAGATGAATGCAGCAAATAAAGTTCTAAGGGAAAATGGTTTTCAAACTGCAAAAATAAGAATTGAATCCTATAGACCTGACCGTGATCCTCATTTAGGTCCTGGCAGCGGAATAGTTCTATGGGCTATTCCAGATAATAACATACCGTTAGGCAGTGATTCATATGGTGAGAAGGGAAAAACTGCTGAAACTGTCGGTCAAGAGGCAGCAAAATCACTAGTAGAAGAATTAAAATCAAGGGCCAATGTCGATATACATGCTGCAGATTTTCTCATTCCATATATTGCACTTGCAAAAGGAGAATCTGTGATTAAGACTAGAACACTCACAAACCATATAAAAACTAATATTGATATAACTTCCATGATTCTTGGAATAGATTTCAAAATCAAAAAGACTAAAAATGGTCTATATGAAATAAGTGTCAATGGTATTGGTCTTAAAAATAAATATTTATAAAATTAGTTAAATAGAAATTGTATCTCAAACTAATTGATTTTTAGGACGAAATAAGTTTATATTAAACATTATTATTTATTATTTCAAATAATTTGGGATATTCTTTTATATTGATCGCACTAAATCCTATTGTATTTAAATTGGTCATTTTTTTAATTACATCAGGATTCATCACATCTTCTTGATCTTGTTTATTTGCGATAATAAAAATCTTGGACTTGTCTATTATCGTTTCAATTTTATCCATATAATTCTGAGTATTCACTACATTTTGAAATTTTGAATCTACGACTATAAAAAGAATATCTGAGTTTTTAAGAAGCATCAATTGATCTTCAATTTTTTCTAACGGAATTGCTAGTACAAACGCATTATATTTTCTGCCTAATATTCCTCTTTTCATAAAGATTTCAGGCTCTGCTTTTAACATTTCTGGGCTGACTCTTTCTCCCAATAACATATGTGCAATTGTCCTTTTACCCGAATTTTTTAAGCCTACTATCTCGAAGGCAAGAACCTTAACAGGCTGCTTA
>CAZYEE010000270.1:0-5215 GCA_964646355.1 uncultured archaeon
AGTTCCCATCTTTTTAATTATTAACAGGTCTATTTATAAGAAAAACTGCAAACATAATCATGGGAATTGAAATTAATAAAGCAATAGTAGGGAGTTCTAATAGTATAATATAACAGAATATCGTTGAAATAATTGGTTTTAATAATGCTAAGCTTATTCCTTTTGATAATTCGATCTTTTTTATTCCTCGATAAAAAATGTATAGACCAAAACCTGTTGAAATAATTCCTAGAATCAAGATAAATGTCCATTCATATAAATTATAAATTAGAAATGTGTTTAATTCGGGAGTAAATAGTAATAAAATTATTATCGGAATACAAGCCAGTAAAAAACTTGTAGTGGTATACTTAATTTCAATATTTGATATATCTTCAGATTTTCTAAATATCATTTTTCCTATAACAGATTGAAATGCGAACAAAACGGCAGCAAATACCAATAGGATATTTCCGATTATATTTTGAGGCTGGAATAACAGCTCAAATTGGAAATTGGTCATTAATATTAAAGTGCCAGTTATACCTATTGAATATCCAATCGCCTTCAATTTTAAGTTTGATCTCTCTTTTAATAGAAAGATACTATAAATGCTAATAAAGATAGGATAGGTCGTATATAATGCTGCGCCCACATTCGCATTTGTAAATTGAAGACCTAAAAAATAGATCATATTTGAAATTCCAAGTCCAATTACTGCTGAAATTATCATTAGCCATTTATATTTTCGGGTAATCAATAGTAAATCTTTTGTATTTTCCTTCTGAATTAAAATTATAATTAATAAGAAAAAGCCTCCAATAAAAAATCGTAAAAATGACAAGGAGATAAAACCAACCTCACCTAATAATTTAACAATAATCTCGCTAAAGCTCCAAGTAATGACACCAATAAAACACATCAGATATCCTTTTTGTGTCTCTTTCATTTTAACACTCTTTTTAACGTTAATTAGAAAATATTGAAAGATAAATATAACATATTGATAGAATTAAAAAATTTTCTTAAATAATTTTGACTATTGCTCGAAATCGCATAAATCATTAAAAATATATTAATTACTTGAAAAACATTTCAAATTTATTAAGAATTAAATATTTTTAATTAAATGCTTGCTTTTTTGTCCAAATCTAATAAATTGTAGATCAGTTTTAATTCTTTTTTGTTTTATACTGCATTTTCTTAGTTTTTTATGGGTGGATATAATACCAGCATATTACACAAACTCAAATTAAATTAATAATTAATAATAACCAAATACAAGAAAAGGTGTCAACAATGGAGTATCTAGAAGATAAATTAAAAAAAACGGAATTTCAGCCTGCTCAAATCAATTTACAAGCCACATTTGTAGTCCAAAAAGATAAGCTAGTAAAATTTTTATTTAGATCAATGATAAAATTGTTAAAATAGCACATTTAGATAATAACATATGATCTAATTTTTATTTTTTAATAACGATTTTAAAGACCTGTGAAAAGTAGAATAAAATTATATAGTTTTGAAACTTTAAAATTTGATATAATTAATGAAACAATAAAAATACATATAATAATTGTATCATAATTGTATTATACGCCATATTTTTCCATGTAATTTTTAAAATCGCTGTATTCTTTTTCAGTAATTACTTGTTTTCCCCTAATTTTCATATTAATTAATGTTTTATACACGTCTTTAATTTGAAGGATGGAATGAAGAGTCAATCCGGCATTTGAGAGATATTGTTTAATTGGAATTCCATCATCATTTTTTTCTTGTCTATCAAGTAAAACAACAATACCTACAAATTGAATATTGGAAATATTTGAGTAATTTTTTAATTTTTCGCATGTTTTAATTTTAGTTAGACCAGTAGTAATGACATCATCAATTAATAAGATTCTATCGTTATCTTTAAATTGTCCTACCAACCATTTTTCTGTTTTATCGCCATAAGTTTTTGCTTCTTTTCGGTCATAACCCCATCGTTTATTTACTTTGAAAATATTGTTTATTTGAAGACAGATTGATGCAGCTAATGGTATACCCTTATAAGCGGGCCCAAAAATAAAATCAAAATTGTTAAGTCCAATATTTTTTTCAATAAATTGAGCAAAAACTTTTGCGATATAAGCAAGACCCTTACCATCGATGATGAGATTGGCAAGATTAAAAAAGTAGGGGCTAACCCTGTTACTTTTGAGTTCGAATCTACCAAATAAGAGCCCTTTCTTTTCAATAATATATTTAATTAGTTCCATAGATGGATTCTTATTATCATACAATTATATTCCCGTCCATTCAATTCTTTATTTTTCTCATCGGAATTTGATTCATCAGGGAGTTTTTCTTGTTTTTCAGGATAAAACAATGAGACTACAAGTAGAATTATGATGAGCCCAATAATAGAGAATCCAACAAAAGGATATTTAGTGAATACCAATGAAACCCATCCAATCCAGGGGATTCTAAAAATAACGACACCAAGAACATTTTGTTGAGGTTGCCAGCCATCTGGAACGGGATTATTATCACCCCATGTCTGGAATTCATAAATTCCACTTCCACTATAATTGTATCGCACGCCTGTAACTCTATGAACAATTAATAAATTATCATAGGATCGCCTAAATACAATTATGCTCCCATTTCTTGCATTGTGATCTCCTGGAACTATTTGATCATAAGGAACTCCTTTAACAAATAAAAGATCACCTTCATAAAAAGTAGGTTCCATACTTTGTCCAGAAACGACAGTTATTGGAATGCTAGTATTTAATGCAAATCTTAAAATGATGTTAAATAGAAATACCCCGCCAATACATACTCCCAATAATATTATAGTCCAAATAATGCTTTTAATATTTGAAGATTCCTTGTTTTTTTCACTCAATCAAATTACCTAATATTTTTTGAGTTCAATAGGAATTACTAACTCCTTCATAATATATAATGATTTTTTTCCAATTTCAGTAATACCAATATTATTGATATATTTGAACTTTATTCCAGAAAAGAGATCATGTGTATTCAAATAATCAGAAACCAATTCAATAGGTAATATAAATTTTCGATTTAAAATCACATATGCTCTATTTTTTTCGATAAAATAATTAGGATATTTTGTGATAAATTTTTTGAAATTGATGCGATCTTTGATATATGGGCCCTTTCTTTTATATTTTTTTGAAATTTTACCTTTTTGACAGTAAAAGGTGAGTGCAAAACTCAAGTCCTCAAAATATACTTCAAATATAGTAGGACCGAACCTTAGTTCTCTGGTAGATTCATACTCAAGATTTGATTTGATGGAATTAGCCAATTTATATAACTTATCTCTTACTTCAGTATAATGTCTGGAGCCATCACTTTCAAATTCAACGACTACGAAATGATCTTTTTCCTCTTCATTCAATTTTATATCTGTTGGAATATCCTTTTTAATAAAGAAATCGATGCTGGGGTTTTTGTTAAATTGATTTATTCTTAATTCAGCATATTTGAATGCTCGTCTTGATATACTGGCAGCCACATTTCTATTTTTATCAACGGGATCAATTAAAATAAAGTAATCATTTCTGAATCTTTTAATTTTTTTCAATTCATCAATGGATCGATTAAAAAAATCGATTGGTTTGCTTGGAATCTTGGTAAAATTATTGAAAAGATTTTCTAAATTTTTAAAATGATAAATTAATAATTCTGCAGAAAATCCTGTAAACCCAAATCTTCCAAGGGCGCTTTTATCACCATAGATATGGGAAGCTTGAAAAAAAACTTTTAGAATTCGCACATCATTTTTCATTTCATTTGTCAAATTATTTTTTATGAATCTAGAATGATGAGGTGTTCTATCTACAGCAGTGATAGGCCCATATTCTTTAATATAATCCTCATCAAGGTCAAAACATCCTACCATATCTATATTAAATTGTCCAATTCTAGCGGATACATATGGATGTTCTGCATATGCCAGCTCAATATTTGTAGCTTTTGATTTTTCCAATGATGGAATAAAAACATCCTGGCAAAGCTTAAGAAACAGATTTTTTGTGCTTTTAATTAGCTTTGATTTGCTTATGAAATTTAATGTATTCTTATATTTTTGAAGGTTTAAGGCGATAAAAAGATCAATATCCCCATTTCCTCTTAAATATGTTTGTTTAATTCCAGTAGAACCTTGCTCTTCAATAAAAGATACATCATATTCAGTTTCTTCCAGAGTAGCCCATGTATTTTTTTTCAAAATATTAATAGTTTCTTTGAGTTTTCGATGCTCTGCTTCTGTAGGCATTATCATTTCTAATATTTTGCGTCTTAATCTTTTATCCAATTATAATATACCTCAGCTAATTGTTAATTAATTTAATTGATATCTACCTATGAAATCCGAAAATTTAATTATCTAAAAAACCACGATTTTTTCCGAATTCTGCCAATTTTTTTTCAGTTTTATTTAAATAAGTATTTATAAAGAATTTTTATTAATTTTGTTATAGGATAATTCAATTTAAATTTATTTAAAATAAAACAACCATTTTTTACCAAATAGTATTTATAATTGATTCACCACAAATAGAAAAAGAAGTTTTAAAAGGAAAGAAATACAACTATTTAATTAAATATAAATTTTATAAGTTAATGAAAGGTAATGACCATGCAAGAGGAAATTAGTACACAAGTTGTTGACGTACCTACTGAGGTAGTTGTCGAAAAAAAGATGACGGTTGGAGATCTTCTAAAAAAGCTAGGAATTTCAAAGGACAAATTTTTTGCAGTTCTCGTCAACGGAAAGAAGGTCGATACTAATCATGTAGTTGATGAGAGCGATAAGATTATCGTCCTTCCCCTCATTGCGGGTGGCTAAACAAATTCTGAATGATACATAGATTTATTATTTGAACAATTTTTTCATAAAATACTTTATTTTCTTTCTTATTTTATTAAAATTGATATCTTTACAACTAATTTTGAATATTTTAAAAACAGTTATATTTTATATGAAAAATAAAAATGATAAATATAAAGAGCTTTTTCATTCTAATTTCGTATTTATATTATTATCTTGGTAAAATCTAGCAATGTTTTGTAGGTGCGGAATTATTTCATTTATAATATTATTGTAATCAAATAATCCTTCCAATCCCATAGTTAATAAACTTGATATATAACCGATTTCTTTAATTAAATCATGATAGATCGAAATGTTTTTACTTATTTTAAAAATTAGATC
>CAZYEE010000271.1:0-5177 GCA_964646355.1 uncultured archaeon
ATTTGGTGGTGTATTGTCAACAGTTAATTTGTTAGTTAATCCAATCTGTGAGTAGCCTTGATATGGTACACTATCATATGCAATGAACCTAAATGTATAATTATCGCTATCTCCTGCCATTAATCTGGTATCTACTGTGAATGAATTTGGAAAAACGGTAGACCATGAAAGATTAGAACCTGAAACCCAAATTCCATAGGTTATCCATGTTCCATTAGTATTGTATTGTAGTTCTATTTTAACTATATCAGGGTCTGGTCTATCTGAATCTTCTAAAATAAAATTACGAATGCCTCTTAAAATATCACCATCATATGGAGTGGTAAAATTGATGGAAGGCGGAGTAAAATCGACTGTAAACCAAACTTCAGCAAATGATATTCTACCTGCAGTATTGTTTGCAAATATTTGTAGCTTGATACTACCTTCATTAAACATAGTTGTAGTATTAACCCAATATGTTCCATTCCAATACATTGTAAAGTTCTGTGTAAATGTGCCGTTATATGTATACCTAAACCAAACTTTATCAATAATGGACGAGCTGGATGAATTATCAACCACAATCACTATATTTGATATGCCATATGTTTTATTGATGGGCGAAAGTATCGATATTGCCGGTGCGGATATATCTACAGAAAATTGCACTGTCACATTGGTATTTTGATAATTTCCTGCTGAATCATTAACCCATGCATATAGTCTATAAGTCTTACCATCCTCAAAATACAATAAAATATCGTCATTCCATGAAATATTATTTGAAGTCGCCCATACCGAGTCTGAAACATTATATATTCTATACCATGTAGAATTCCAATTAACATCATTACAAGTCAAATTCAGCCAGATATAATTCGTAGTATATGTTTGAGAGATCGGCGACAGAATCGAAACAGTGGGTATAATTGTATCAATCACAAATGAAAAATCAAATGGTGATAATTCATTTCCCGCAGCATCTTTAGCATATAAACTCACATCTACTATCTGTCCTTCAGAGAAGTCTGTTGCTGGTGTAAAAGTTAATAATCCACTCGTTGAATTATAATTTACACCATTGTAAATATCATAATCTACTCCTTCAATTGTTAAAATTATTGATTCATTATCTATTATATTATTATCAATCAAAAACATGCTAATAGTTGGTCTTTTTGAATTCACAAAGCTGTTATTCTTTGGGCTCGGATTGAATACATTTGGCTTAATTGTGTCTACCGTAAAGTACCATGTATAATTTTCCATTAAATTACTAACATTGTCTCTAATATTAAGTACTACTGTAATATTTCCATTATTGAATTGAGCTGATGGCGTAAATGTGATAGTATTGTTGGTTACTGAGATTTCTGGGTCAAAATAATCGTAAAGAATATTATCTACCCATAAATTTAACGTTTGAAAGTTAACCCCACTGCTATCATCATTTACTGTGATATTAATCAATGTTTGGTTATCTTCTGTATAAGTGCCATTTTCTGGGAACGGATCTGTAGCATATGGAGGAGTAGTATCGATAGTAAAGTACCACCAGTAAGTATCCATATAATTACCTGCAATATCAGCTGCATCAACATATATCTCTAAATATCCATCATCAAATATTGATGCTGGAACGAATTCTAAAAGTTTCCATGTCCCATTATAACTTAATTCGGGTGCCGTTATTGTATAATTCGTACCATTCACATTCATTATAATAGAATTTTGGTCTACTCTGCTTAGATCATCTTCAATATATACCATAATTCTGGTATTACTCACATTCGTGTAGCTATTATTCTGAGGAAATGGATTATATGCATAAGGCGGAGCTAAATCAACAGTAAAATACCACCAATATCCAGTTAGTACATTTCCTGCATTATCTTTCACTGTTATTGATACCATTACAACTTCCCCATTCTCATAATCGGAAGCAGGGGTATATGAAACTCTTGAACCATTCCATGTAAATATTACATCACTCCCTTCTACTGTAAATACAATTGTAGAAACATTAATCCCACTCAAATTATCAGATAAATCAACTGAAATTTCAGGAGTTGGGTCATTAGTAAAAGTAGAATTTCCAGGCTGTGGATTAAATGCTGTTGGTCCTATCAGATCTACTGTAAACCACCATCTAAATGTGTCCATTGCATTACCTACTAAATCAGATGCATTTAGCTCTACCAAAATAGTATCCCCATTTGAATACGGAGTAGTCGGCGTATAATACACGGTAGTTCCATCCCATGTATGGTTAACTACTGTATTATTTATCATCAATTTTATAGAGCTCACATTAATTCCACTTAGTAAATCTACCAGATCCACTCGAATTGTTGGCATAGTTTTATTAATGTATGAGAGGTTCATTGGATATGGATTTGATGCATTTGGCGGCTGCAAATCGACGATAAAACTCCAGTTGAAATAAGGCATATAATTACCAAAATTATCTGCTGCTCTTATTGATACATTTATTATCTGTCCATTTGAACATGGAGTAGTAAATGTCCAATTTACGACACTTATTAAACCGTCTAACAACATTTTATGAAATATATCACTATCTGTTCCACAATTCTTTAAATTAGTCTGATCAGCCCAAACTATATGTAATACTCCTTTAGAATATGCAATGGAAGAATCTTGGGTTATGCCACTACTTTCAGTGGATATTACCTCATTAATTGACCATGTTTTTGATGAACTATTCCAAAATTTATAAAATATTGCAAAATCTTGATTCCATGATAAATGGATATTATTATATTCATCTATAAATATTGAAGGACCAACTTTTCTATATGTATTGTTTACTAAAATCTTAGCTTTACCCCAGCTTTCATTATTTGGCAGCCAGATCCTGTGAAATAGATCATAATCCGTAGAATTCCCATTATAATTTTCCGACCACATTAAATGCACTTTACCATCTTTCGCCGCAGCTATTGATCCATATCTATAATAATTGGATACATTTTTATTTAATGAAACTCTTTCCGATGCAGTCCAGTTCTGAGTATCTATATCCCATCTAGTATAATTTATGTAATAATCTATTGTAGGAGATCCAGGAGATTCATCCACAAAAAATATTACATGAATATTTCCAAACTTATCTATTGTTATTTTTGGTGTAAAAGATTCAGAAGACAAGGAATTTGGCGTTAAACATTCAATTGATTGCCAAGTATACGTAGTATAATTATATACTCGATAGTAGATGTCACTATATGTATCTCCTTGCCCATCTAAATCTGTATAATCATTCCAAACTACATGAATGTCTCCTGTTTCTGAAACAGTTATATCTGGATCAAAGCTATCACCAGTTGATCCACTGGATATTATTGTTGCAGCACTCCAAGAATTACTGGTATTTGATTTCCGAATATAGAATATTTCGTAATTTCCAGTACTATTATCACTCCAAACCACATGTACAAATCCATATTTATCTGTTGCAATAGCTGGATAGCCTGAATCTCCGGAATTTAACGAGATAACTACTGGTTTTGACCATCTTCCTGTTGTAATATTCCACATTTTATAAAAGATATCCTTATCAAATCCAGCATTACTATAATTGGAATAATCAGCCCATACAACATGCAAATTACCCATATAATCTACAGCTACATCTGGAGCTTCTGAATTATTTATACTTTCTGTTGAAACTATATCTGTGAGTAGCCATTTGTTGTAATAACTATAATAGTCGGGTATTACTAAATTGGAATTTACATACATTTCAATTGTAGATGCATTTACATTTGCAAGAAAATCTAATAATGAAATTTTGATTTCTGGGTATAGCGTATTTACATATGAATCATTCCTTGGATTTGGGTATAGCGAAATAGGGCCCTCTAAATCTACTGTAACTAATACCGTATCTGGAGCTCCCCAGTTATTATTTGAATCGTTATATTCTATTGTGTAATTAAACACGCCCGATTTCGACTTATTTATTGGATAATTAATCGAAGTTCCATTTATCCAACTGTTCCAATCACCTGGTACTGAATCTATATAAACTCTATAATAACCTGCACCATAATCGTCTCTTAATATCCAATTAATATAGCTTAAGCCATTTGGACCAGTTAAAATATTTGCTGGAGAATTTGAGAACGGATTAAGATCCTTAACAACTACTATTACGGAATCGGGAATGCCATAATTTCCAACCGAATCATTGAAAAATATTGTGTAATTATATACTCCAGGTGCAGTTCTATTTATTGAAATATGTATAACTGTCGAATTTGTCCAAGTCGTCCAATTACTTATCCATGTATTATTTACTTTTATTCTATAATATCCAGGAGCATAATTATCAAACAATATCCAATCGATAGTCTCATTTCCATATCTTGTAGTTATTATATTAGCTGGAGAATTTGACCATGGATCTATAGCATCAACTACAGTCACCCAGACTGTATCTGGCTCACCCCAATTACCTACAGAATCATTATATTCAATTGTATAATTATAGATACCCACCACCGACCGATTTATCGGATAACTTATTATTGTATTATTTCTCCATGTCTGCCAGTTTGAGGGCGTTCCATTAACCCAGACCCGATAATATCCAGGAGCATATCCATCAAAAAGAACCCAGTCAATAGTATCAGTATTGTTTGTATATGTTACTATATCCGCAGGAGAGTTCGACCAAGGCTTAAAAGGATCTTGAACTGTTATGAAGATAGTATCAGTTGAAACTAGACCATATATATCTGAATATTCTATAGTATAATTAAATACACCCAAACTTGATCTATTAATCGGAAAATTTATCTGTGTATTATTTGTCCATCCAAACCAATTAGTTGGCACTCCATCTACATATATTCTATATTGAGAGCCATTCCAATCATCATATAATGTCCAAGAAACAAAAAAGGTATCATTATAATTTGTAGTAATGTTATTTGTAGGATCATTCCATGGATACGCATTCACCCTAATAAATACGGTATCTTTTGAGAATTGATCGGCTGAGTCGTTAAAAACTATTGTATAGTTAAATAAACCAGAAAGTGAGGTATCGACTGAAAAGTTTATTAATGATCCATTCGCTGGTATCAAGTTCCATCCATATGGAACGCCATCTCTTAATAATCGGTAATGACTTACTCCCACATCATCATAAAGATGCCAACCAATTG
>CAZYEE010000272.1:0-5170 GCA_964646355.1 uncultured archaeon
CGAAATTAATTTCCAATGAAAATCTTTTATCAAAGTCTCTTGAAAAAAGAATATAAATAAAAATTTTTTTAGATATTTCTATTCTTTCGCAGATTCTAAAATCAATTTATATGTTTTATAGCTTAATCTGACCACTATTAATACAAAAACAGCCCCAAACAAATATACAAATGCTTGCATAATGTCCAAAATAAATTCAATATTAAGTAATATTCCTATAATATTTATAATATAACCAGTAATAAATATAGCAATCAATATTATGCATATAGTCCATTCACGTCTCATTTTCGCTTTTGGAAATAAATCCAATATTTTTTTTATTAGAATTATACAGTAAATAAATATCAGGATTCCAATCACACTGAAAGCCACATTTGTATACATAAAATAATCTAAATTCGTTGACATTTACAAATCACCTCATTCATATTTGTGGTAATTTAAATTTAAAGTAGCAATTTTTTCTTTTTCAACTAATTAATTCTTATTTAAAATATATTTTGTTAATTTTGCTGTTAATTCTTTTCAAAATATATAAAATATAATTTATAATTAGGTGAATATTTCTTAAAATATTACATTAGTTTATTAAAATCCTAAATATTCATTAGTTTTTTACGTTTTTAATTAAAACTAGATTATAATGAGTCTAAAACCTTTTTATAATTTATTGTTTTATTTAATCCGATCAAATTCGATAGTATTTCCGAGCTTGGTTTTAAATTTGTCGTATTAATTTCTAAAATATCACTGAGTTTTTCTGAAAATGAGTTAAAACATGCTATATTACCCTTAAAATCTTTTAAAAGGTCACCATATTCTTGTAAAAATTTATTTACCACTTTTTCAGCCTTTTGTTTCAGTTGTTTTTCCGAAAAATCCTTTTTTGCACATCGAAAAATGAAATATAAATCATCCTTCATGACAAAATAGCAGATTTCTTTACCCATTACAATTGAGTTGATTTTGTCATTAATACTGTGATTTGCAAAAGTATTTAACGCTGAAAAAAATCCTGCTATTGATTGATAGTCTATATCTTTTTCTCCTACAAAATTCTGATAAAATATTGCAATTCCTGAATGATTTATTATGATAAGTTCTTTTATGAGCATTTTACATCATCTTTAACCTTTTTTAATTGGTTTATTTTTTTTTAATTGATTCATTTATAATTATATGCCATTGCATACAAATATACGTTCATTTATATAATTCACGGAAAAAATTTTCTTATATTTTAATATAAATTTTAATACAATGACATCTCCCATTTTTTAATCTAAATTAAATAATAGGAGTTTTTTATAATGATATCTTAAAAATTTTAAAAAAAATGAATTTATGCTATTGAATTCATTCGATTGTAATATATATATATTAAAAATATTATAAATATTTAGTATTTGATCTAAAATTTATTTGATAATATATATTCAAAAAATTTAAATTCTTTAAACTTGCCATCTTTGTTGATGTGTTTCTTAAAATGATATATAGATCAATTAAATGAGATATCATAAAAATATCTGTTTTATTTATGAAATGAAATTTATTGAATCAAAATGAAATTTTCGTTAGTCAAAAGAATCGATAAATTTGATAAAAGATTTGTATGCAGAATAAATCAAAAGAATTTTCATTCAATTATAGAATTTTTTTTCAAGGTTTCCTCTCATATTGGTTCATTTGTTTTCTGGACCTCATTTGCTTTCATTGCTTATGTATTAGACCTTTTTGACTTATCATTTTGGCTTTATGCGACATGTATTAATGGAGGAATTATTGCTTTATCATTAAAATTAATCTTTAGGCGGGATAGACCTTTTATTGACAAAGAAATTGGCAAATTTATAGTTCTTAAGGATAAATTTGTGATCAGCAAACATACTTCATTTCCTTCAGGACATTCTGTATATTTTTCTGCATGTTCAATTATACTTCTTTATGTTTATAATTATTGGTGGCTTTATTTACTCATTATTCCCATTGGTTTTATTGTAGCATATACAAGAGTTATTCTTGGAGCCCATTATCCATCTGATGTTATTTTTGGATTTTTAATAGGCGCCATAGCATCTATCATCACTATTATTGTTTTTCCTTATTATTTACCGCTCTTTTGTAAAATATCTAATAAATTGAGAGAATGGTGGTGGAGTTTATTTTACTAATTGAATAAAGGTAAATCATCAAAAATTCTTATCAAATTATTCGAGATGTCTAGATTAAGATTTTTAGAAACGATTTTTTTAACTCTAAACTTAATAAAAGGATCATATTGAAAAAAATCCCTGAAAATTTAATGTTTATTTTAAACAATTATTCAAATCCATAGAAATTAAGGATAAAAAATAGATTTATGGAATTTATAAGTTGTTATTGATTGTATTTATAATTGATTCTAAACTTGCGCCACGGTATTTATTTTATAATAATATATCTGGATAATCTGTGATTATTCCATCTACTTTTATGTTGTTCTTAAAATAAAGTACCTGATCTTTCTTATTTATTGTCCATGGATATATCTTGAGCCCATTATTATGTGCATTTTCTACAAATGATTTGGAAACGAATTTATAATATGGATTGATTGCTCTAACACCATCATTCTTTAGTTTTCTGAAAGGAAACTTTAAAGATACTACATTATAGGGTAAAAATATTAGAAATGCCAGAAATAATTTTGGGTTAATCTGGTGAAATTTTTGTAAAATATTATAGTAAAAGCTTGAAATCATGATTCTTTCTATCAAATCATATTTAATAATTAATTCATTGATTTTTTCTTCTATATTTTTTGATTTGATTTCTAAGTTAAATTGGATCTTTTTCCCATATTTTTCTAAAACAGTATCTAAAACTGGTATTGGTTCATTATTTTTCATTTTTACCTGCTGAATTTGTTCTATAGTCATTTTTGAAATTCTGCCTGTTCCTAGAGTTGTCCTATTAATTTTATTATCGTGCATGAGTACTAAATGCCCATCTTTGGTAGATCTTACATCTGTTTCTATCATATCAGCTTTCAATTTGATAGCTTTTTCAAATGCTGAATAAGAGTTTTCAAGTACATAACCCGAAGCACCTCTATGTGCAATTATTTTAAATTTTTCTATTTTTACCACCTCAATACCATAAAAAAGTCATATAAATTTGTTGAAAATTAAAAAAACAGAATATTTGATTCAGTTAATTTTCTTCTAGTTCTTCAACACCATATTTTTCTTTAAGAAATCTTTTAATATCAATTTTGAACATTATCCAGATGATTATTAATGTAATAGCGATTGCTATTAATCCTACTGCCCATCCATAAGGTGATGCTTCACTGGTTCCTGCCATTGACTCTATCCAACTGATGCCAAATGCACCGCCTACAGCAAATAGCATCATCATTCCGAGTTTACCTAGAAAGCAGCTAAATACCGTCTTTACAAAACTAAAGCCAGCCAATCCGATCGGTATCATCACATTATCATCATTTAATGGTGTAAGTCCAAATAGAAATATTAGAAACATTACTAAATAAGGTCTCTGATTGGTTAATTTTTTCCAATCCTCTATTTTTTCTATGTTTTTCTCCAGACGTTTTAGTGCTTCATGTCCACCTCTCCCGATTAAATAACCGACAATTTCTCCAATCAAAGCTCCAAGTGCAGCGATTAATCCAATTAACCAAAAAAACGTCGGATATGCCATTGCAGCGGGAATTATAATGAATGTATAGGGAGTTGGGATTGGTAATAGATTACCAATGACACAAACTATGAATACTATACTTAAAGATTGAAATAAAGTTCCCATAAACCCTGTCCAAGTAGAGAAATCAAGCCAAAACCCCATTTCTGGATTAAAATAAAAAATAATTGCTAATATTCCAAGAACGCCAAAAGCAATAGCCATAAAATATTCTAATTTTCCGATTTTCATTCCTATTCAAACTTCATTATTTTTTTCGAATATTTTTAATTGAAATAAAGGATAATTTTAAAATTTTTTAACAATCTTATTAATATTATGTTAACTAAACTTTCTGGCGTAAAGAAACTTTTGATATCTATACCATTCATTATTCTTTTAATATCATCTATATTCGGTTTTTATTTCTTATCATACAGCACATCTAAGGTTGAAACGATTTATTTTCCAAGTGTTCTTCCAGATCTTGCTCCTAATGATGTAACTATAACAAGTGGTAGAATTTTTTATCCATCGAATTATGTAAATGGTAGACAATACCCAGTGGTGATCTATGTTCACGGATTTCAAGTAACAAAGGAAACTGACTTAAGATTAATTCTTGAACTTACAAAACGTGGTATTTTTGCACTTGCTGTTGATCTTCCAGGACATGGTCAAACAAAATCTATTTTGGGCCCTTATTTTTGGAAAGTAGTAATTGGTGCTATAGATTATATCTATAAACGACCGGATATCTTTAATTTATCAGCTGTAGGAGTTTGTGGTCATTCTATGGGTGGCTGGGCATCTTTTCTTGCAATGGGCTATGAAGCTAAACGACAGAACCGTATAAATGTTTCTGTTTCTTGGGCTGGTATTTTTAATACTACATCATTTAGAGAAGATGTATTAACATCTGGCTCATTTGACAATGATTTAAGAAATATAAAAGTTGATAATTCATTATTTTATAATTCAAAATATTTATATGATCATAATCCCGCAAATTACTATACTAATAATAGTTTAGGTGCCCAGCCGGCTCCGGATAAATTCGGTCCCAGAATACTTGTTATACAAGGTAATAAAGATTCAATTGTTGATCCATCCCAAGCATTGGAAGCCAATAATACTCTTGGAAAAAATTGTTCTTTATATATGATAAATGGTGAAGACCATTTATTATTAACAAATCATGCAATTATTAGAACTATACAATATTTTGAGCTTCATTATTTTGGTGTTCAAGAGTCTGAAGCTGAAATATCCTCAAATCTTACATATTTAAATGTATATCTATCCTATTTCTTTAGTTTAATTGGTTTATTCTTTTCAATCTTATCTTGCGTATTTCTTGTCTGGTATTATTTTCAAGGAAATACTGAAATCCCTCAGAAATTCAAACCTAAAGGCTGGAAATTTACCATTATTACTATTTTACCCTATTTCGGTGTTCTAGCGCTTTTCTGGGTATTACAGT
>CAZYEE010000273.1:0-5166 GCA_964646355.1 uncultured archaeon
CATTATGAAATTATCGATGATGAAGAACCTTTTTACGGAGAGGTAAAAGAGCTGAAGGGTGTTTGGGCAACAGGTAAAACGCTTGAAGAATGTAGAAATAATTTAAAAGAAGTAGTAGAAGGATGGATTATTATCAGTCTTAAAAAGGGCTTACAAATACCGAAACTGGGCAATATTGAAATAAACGAATCTCAAGAGGTTCCACTATAAATGTCCAGATTGAAGCCTGTATCCTTTGGTGAGTTAATACAAAAATTGAAAAAGTTCGATTTTAAAGGACCTTATAGCGGAGGAAAACACTTATATATGATAAAAAACGACATTAGAATTACTGTTCCGAATCCTCATCGAAAAGAGATAGGAATTGATTTGCTTAAAAGGATTCTAAAACAGGCTGACATTCCAAGAGATGATTGGATTTCAAAGTAGGGTTATTATTTGCGTATGACAATTATTATCAAGATTTCATTCGATTGAGAGGTGAAAAATGAAAAACATTAAATATGTAATATATCAAGAGGGCAAGTACTATGTGATTCAATGTATAAATATAGAGTTGTCAACATTTTGAGAAAGCATCGATGAAGCAATAAAAAATTTGGATGAAGCTTTGAGTTTATATTTTGAGGATAAAGACAAGGTCCCTGAGCCGATTCAAATCAATCATGTAATGTTGGGCGAAAAGGTAATAAATGTCTAAATTGTATTCTTCAAAATATATTATTTCAGATTTAGAACCCTACATCGTAATAGAGCCCCATCATTTTTATATTGAGGATAAAATTTTTGACAAAATTAAGCAGGTAAAGGATAATATAAAAAAGTAAGTTAAAAATAAATCAAAACAAGTAAAATAAATAAAATAAAGTTAAAAATGTTAGTAAAATTCTCTTATAAGAAGAAAAGAAAATATAATGTGAAGAATTTATGGGAAAATTAAAGAATATTTTTTTTAAAATAAGGTATTATCTTCTCTTATTGCTTATTAATTTATTACTGTTTATATTTACTGCCCGATTTCATCTAGCTTTAATCATGGAAGGATATCCAGGAACTATCTCAGATCCAAGCGGAGATGCATGGTACTATTATTATATGAGTATATCGCCATTTAATCCAAATATTGCAGCCCCGTTCTGTTATAGGATATTAACTCCATTAATCATTTATCTATTACCCATAAATAGCATTACTGGATATTGGATCTTCACAGTAATTTGCACTGTATTAACTTCATTCATCTTATTCCATTTTTTAAAAAAGCTGGGCTTCAATAATATTTATTCATATTGTGGTTCAATGTTATTTATAATATCCATAGCAAATTTCTTTCTTTTTTATTTTACGATCTTTGTAGATCCTTTACTTTATTTACTTTTTACTCTTGGATGCTTGATTATCTTATATATAGATTTGGAAAAAATTAAAGGTCTTAAAGAAGTTTTTCTGATATCTTTGATTCTAACATTAGGGATTATGAATAAAGAAAATATAATCCTTCTAATCCCGATGTATGCGATGATTACAAAAGGTCATAAGGGTTATAAATTTGTTAAAACAATTGTGGTTTCAATACCCCCTATTATTACTTTTATTTTATTGAGAAGATTTATTCCAAGTTCAGCAGTAAGTTTTGAGCAGTTATGCATAATTTTTCATTTAGAGAATTGGCCAAAATCGTTGTTTGCAATAATAATAACATTTTCATTACTCTGGTTTCCCAGCTTAATTAATATTTATAGAGGAAAAATTAATGCGAAATATAACCGATTTCTTAAATATTCTACATTGATGATACCAGTTTTTGCACTACAAATTGCATTAGCAACTGATATATACAGAAATGTATTCCTTGGTTTTCCTATTATAATCCCTGCAGCTCTAGGAATAGTTTTTTCAATTGAAAAATCCATTTTTAAATTTAATAATGAAGGACACCAACATGATAGTAATTTGCCGGGTTCAAATTTATTACTATGGATTATTCTATTTTTTCAAGCAAGCATAGCGATTCTCTATTTCTTACAATGGGAACTCGTGGTAAATTTATATCTAGAATTTATGAGACCTTATTATTTTGGTGTAATTTTTATTGGAATTCTTTTTTCACTATATTTATCAATAAAATACTTTTTTTTAAATAAACAAAATTCTCTTTAATGATTTTGATAATATAAAGCCAAATTTTTTTATGTTATTGCGGATTTATATATATAATAATGTATATCATCTTAATTTGGTCTAGTAAGAGAAAAAAATTACAAAAATTATATAAATTAATAAAAAATTTCATAATAGGAAATATATTATAGATTGGTAGATAATTAAATTGAGTTCCTTTAAATTTAAGACAATTTGTCTCGGAACCCAGAATAAAAGCATTATTTTAAAGAGGTTTCTATATTCATGCTTCAATAAAGATTATTCAAAAGTTATTGGATGTAATATTTTTATAAAATCTGAAACTTTAGACTATGATGATTTAACTTTTTCTGTGTGGGATATTTCAGCACTTGAACGATTCAGATTTTTTAGAACATCATTTTATCACGGCTCTTGTGCAGCTTTAATATTTTTTGAATTGAAAAATTATGATGAGATTGTCTCAATTCCAATGTGGATTAATGAAGTAAGCTCTATTTTAAGAGGAAAACCAATCTTTTTAATTGGATATAAATTAGAAGAATATGACACAAATCCAAAATATATTGAGTTAATACAGGAATATTGTAGGCAATTTAACTGTTTTTATTATGAAATTGATACTAACACTCAAAATATTGATAATATATTTGAACATGTTGGAAATCTAACTCTCGAATCAATTGGCTATACTAGAGAAAGAAGATTAGAACTAAATCGCCAAAGAGTCGAAAGGAATCGTAAATTCAAGGAAATCCTAACTGAAATGGGCTTTAAAGTTATTAATAATAAAAATGTTGAGATTCTTACTTCAAAAGGTTTATTTACGGTTAATATTCTTAATGGAAAAGTATATTTTGAACACTTTATCTGTGAAAAATGCGATAGAATCTCGGTATGCAATGAAAAAGTAAAGAATTATTATGTGAAAAAATCTCTTTGTATCGTTAGAAAGGACGATCCGGGTTGGTCTAATTGTTTAAATTCAGACCAATTATTAATTTTATCAAAAATTTTTGCGATTTCTGAGGATAAATTGCCCCAACATGTTATCAATCAGATGTTTTCAAGTATCCACTGTCATTATGGTAAAAAGGTCTTTGAAAGAATTGTTTATCCAGAGAAAAAGAGTAAAAAGAAAAATGCCTTAAATGCAGAAAATGTTTTTACAGAGATAAATGATCAGTCCAATGGAAATTTCTCGATAGAAATAAATAATGAGCCCAATCTGGGCACCTCAACAAATTATATCAAATCTAGATTGAGGGATTTAGAAATACGATTCTGGAATGGTCAAATTCCACATAGTTTGTATTTTAAATTAAAAGATAAATACTTAAATCAACTTGAGGATGAGACTGAATAATACACCTAACTAAATATAACTTTCATTCCAGGATTTTCATTTTATTTTTCTTTATTTTTCATTTTATTTTTGAAGAAATTAGAATTTTTCAGTAAATTATTACTTTTGGATATATTTAAAAATAATAAGCACTATTTTGTTTTACCAAACATTTTTGTTTAACTTATTAAAGAATTTTTCAGATATTTTAAGAATATCCTTACTAAATATTCATAATAGGTGTATTATTTGAAGTTAGGACAGAATAAAATATTATACGCAATCTCTAATTTTGGTGTATTTTTGTTATTCTCATTTCCTACTACTTATATGTTTTATTTTCTTACGGGCGATATCTCAGAAGGAGGGCTCGGTTTTACTTTAGATGAAGATGCCATCAGATTTTTATTGATAGCAATTGGTCTGATTATTGGAATAATAACAAGCCCACTTTTTGGGTATTTAAGTGATAAGACTAAAACAAGATGGGGAAGACGCAGAATATGGATGATAATATTTTCACCTCTTACAGCAATGACATTTACTTTGTTAGTACTGCCCGTTTCTACTGATTTTCAGTTAGCATTGTTATATTTATTGATGATATACAGTATATATTCTATATTTATGAACGCACTATATACACCGTATCTAGGATTGATGGCTGATATCACGGTTCCAGAAGAAAGAATTAAAATGTCGGGAGCTTACAATCTACTTGGTGGTGTCGGAACCGCTTTAGGATTGATATTACCATCAATAATTCAACCAATTTTGAAATCGTGGTTTCTGGTGGGAATTATATATGGTGCTATTTTTTTAACTACAAATATGATTACAATATTTACAATTAAGGAACCGAAAATCCTGGTTGAAATTAAAAAAGATAAAAAAATGTCTTTTAAAAAAGTAATAAAAAATAGGAATTTCATAATTTTTGAAGTCTGCCAATTTTTTTGGAACATGGCATTTAATCTAGTTTTGGCGGCATTGGCACCTATAGCTGCAGTAGTCCTTGGTTTACCTGAGGAGGAACAATTTGGACCTTTTGCAGCTGTGATGTTGGGAATTATTGGTATCTTCTTTATAGTTTATTTAACAAAAGGAGACAAATGGGGCAAAAAAAGGACTATGACCTTTGCTTTGTTATATATGGGTATAATTTTTCCATTTGGGTCTCTTTTATATATTACAAAATCATTTGGTTATGTTCTAATCCAAGGATTCATCTTTATTTCATTAATAGCTGTTGGATTAGCTGCAATATTTGTATTCCCAATGTCTATATTAATGGATTTAATTGAAAAAAAGCAAGAAGCTTCATATATGGGCGTCAACACTATTTTCATGAACCTTTCTGGGGCTACTGGAACTTTAATAATGTTTTTCATTATCTTATTTTTTGGTACTGAAAATGCATTTTATGTCATTTGTCCAATTCTGGGGGCATTTCTATTAGTCTCAGGTATTATATTCAAATTATTTTTAAAAATTGAGACTGGATTAAATATAAACAATGCTAAAAACGAAAATAAAGATAAATTACAATAGTTGCTTATAAGAAAGAGATTAATTTTTTATTATATTATTTGTTTTTCTTTATTTTTTATTATTTCTATATAATTCTTTTTGATTATCCTCATTTCAGTTTATTCATATTAAGTTGCATCTATTCTCTA
>CAZYEE010000274.1:0-5156 GCA_964646355.1 uncultured archaeon
TGATAAACGCCAAGAGCATCATCATCACAAAAAGATAAATCATGACTACTTCCCGGATAATCAGAAATTCCAATAATTATTGCATACCCTGTTTTTGAATCAAAAGATTCCGAAATTAATTCGATATTATTATCTGAATTATTCCTAATTTCTTTAAAAAAAGTTGTATCCCCATTAAAATAATTAAATCTCAAAACTAAAAAGGAATTTATTATCAAAATCATGAACACAATAATTGAATTGATTCTTAATTTCAAGAGGTCTCCTCCATTTTTTAAAGAATCTTTTTATTTAAAGTCATAAGTATTTAAAATTATTTAAATATTATGTTTTTATCAAAATAACTTTATGTATTTATTAAAAAACATATAATTTTAAATTCTATAGTTAAAACTTGGCTATATTTAATTTATAAAATTTTTAAATTTCATATAATTTAAAAAGCAGATAAGATATCATAATAAAAAAATAGACAAGCTATATTTTGTCATTTCTTATTCTTTTTTGGAATCCACGGAATTATAAATGATGTTTTCCGTTTATATTCAAGATAAGAGTCGCCAAATCGTTTCAACAGATCTTTTTCTTCTTTTAATTTAATGAAGAGAATAACAAATACAGTTATAGTCAAATTTGATAGAATTATGAAAAATAATGAGCTGAGAACGATACCAACTCCGATTAAAAGAACAATATATCCAAACAACATTGGGTTAAATATATTTTTAAACAAAAATTTATCACAGTAAAAACAATCACAATGAAGGAAGAAGTACAAAATAAATTAATGTTTATTAAAAATGATGAATCTTTCAGTGAATTATTTATGAGATTATTAGAAAATAAAAATGTTGAAATTCTTACGAAAATTAGAAATAAACTAGACTTAAATATAGTAGAAAAGAAAAATATTTTAAAAGAAATTGATAATAAAAGATTTAAAAAGCGATAATTAAATAATTAACTTTAAAGTTTCTAAAAAATTGATTCTTAATAAAAATATTTCATAAAAACTTATTGAAAAAAATAAAAAAACCAAAATAAAAGCTAATTGTTGTTAATTGTTAGAATAATTTGAAATATTTTTTATCCTTTTAGATATACAACTCCAGTTCCACCAGCGGGATAATTAAATTCGATTGCGCCTATTTTACAGGCTGCATAACATCCAGCACATTCGAGGCATTTTTCTTTATAATCTTCTTTTAATTTAGCTTTACCTCCCCGCATTAACCATAGATTCATAACGCAAACTAAAGCACACATTCCGCATCCAATACATTTTTCTTCATCATATTTGATAAAATCGCCTGGATCTCCAACATGTACACTAATTTTTTCTAAATCAATTTTCATAACAATCACCCTAATTTCATTTCTTTTTAGGACGCATTCCTTCTATTAATTTAGTAAACATAGGTAGAAGATTCAAATCGTCTTCAAAGACATCTGCGAAACATGGGACAACATATTTCTGGAAGAATGGGATAATTTCATGCATGTGGTCTCGTAGTGTGTTAATTATTTGACGCATTCTAATTATATGTGGCTCACTCCAATCGTATAACCCACCTCTGAGCTCATGCCAGAGAGGCACAAACCATTCCATATTGTTTTTCTCCGATTGCACACTGAAAAATAGGTTTTTCCATAATGTTTGGAGAGATTCTCCACCTGTGGAAAATTCTATACCGGTAGAAGATTTTTTCCATTTTTCCTCGTATAGTTTTAAGGCTTCTTTACTAGTATCTCCATCTCCTATACATTTGATAGCGGTCTCTGCAGCACATTTTCCTGTTTCCATAGCAGGGAATACTCCTTCTGCCTCTAATGGGCATGGAAAACCCCCAGCATCACCTACTAACATAACATTATCTGTATAGGTCTTGATTGGCTTATTGGTCCATGGTAATAAATGGCTTTGCACCTCACGGGGTTTTGCATCAACAGCTTTAATTAATCTTTGAAATGGTTTAGAACCTACTAATTTATTTAAGAAATACAATGGATTTTTAGTCCATTGGCCCATCCATGAGCCCAATCCAATATGAAAACCATCATGGAAAAAGACTTGATATGCGGATGGAAGTGTAGCACTCCACCATGTAGCGTCTGCAGCATCTCTTATTAATCCATCGGGCCCAAACATCATATCAATCTTTTCCGGCGGTGCATAAAAGTCATACTGGGGGACTAAAGTAATTTGATTTGGATCCCATTTAGGATTTAATCCTGATTTAATACCAACTGTGGAAATAACTCCATCAGCCCCAATGACTACTTTTCCATAAAATTTTTCACCTTTAACGGTCTGAACGCCAATAACTTTTCCTTTATCGTCTTTTAAAAGATCTTTTACAAGGGTTGATGTTTTTAATTCAGCACCACTTTCAACTGCGATATTTGCAAGCCAAGGATCAAATTCAGAACGATAACAATTCATGGTGATAAAAGTTCTAGCAGGCTCATAAGTAACTGATTCAGTTGGATAATAAAGTTCAACAGCGACTTCTTCTAAATCTTTGTTAAGATAATGATTAACTTCACATGCAGCCATTCTTAAGCTTGGACATACATCTTTAGTTAATCTCTTCATCATATCAGGAAATTCTCGCCACATTCGGGGACCTAAGCCGCATCCAGAAGCATTTTTTTCTCCTGGCTTTCTACCGCGTTCAAAGAAGATAGTTTTTAATCCAGCTTCAGCGCAAAATTTTGCAGCAACAGAACCTCCAGGTCCAGCTCCAACAACAATTACATCATATTCAGCCATTTTTTATCCACAATTAAATTTTTTTATAATTTTTATCCACAATCAATTTTTTTATTTATTTTTAATGTATTTTTATCATTTTTTTGATTATATTAAATAACTACATTTTCCTTGATTAATTATTGTTTTAAATTATTTTTTAAACTCCAATTAGTCTATTTTTATTTAAAACTCTTTTGATTTTTAAAATATTAATGAGTACAAATAAAAAAATAAAGTAAATTTATCATTGTAGATAGGAAAATTAACATTTATTAATATATCAAACATACTATAGAGAAATAGTTAAAATTTCTCAATTAATTATTTGAATTTTTAAAAATATTTTTTATTAATATATTTAAAATTAATAAACTGATCTAAAAATTCTCAATTAAAATTATTTGAATAAAAAATAAAAAAAGAATTTAGTTTATCATCTATTTTTTGTATTCTAACTGACCTTCTAATTTAATATCTCTGGACGAGGCTCCAATTAGTATTTTAAAGGTTCCCTCCTCAACTTTCCAGGATTGAGAATTAATATCATAATAAGATAAATCTTGTTCTGTTATTACGAATTCGGCAGTTTTTTTCTCGCCTGGATTTAGATAAAGTTTTGTAAATCCCTTTAATTCTTTAATTGGTCGTTCAACTGAAGATTCAACATCTTGAACGTATAGTTGGACTATTTCAGCCCCGTATCTATCGCCAGTATTTTTAATATCAACGGTTATTTTTACAGAATCATTGGTTTGCATTATATTTTTATCGATTTTTAAATTACTATAATCAAAATTGGTATAAGATAGCCCAAACCCGAACGGAAATAGAGGTTCAATATTATTCTTATCGAAATATCGATAACCAACAAAAATTCCTTCTTCGTAAAAGACTTTTCTAATTATTTCTTTTTTGCCCTTCTCATTTGTTATTATTTCTTCAATGCCTGGATAAGTTCTTTCGGATTTATGAGCAGGTGAATCTGAGAGTTTTCTTGGGAATGTTATAGGCAATTTACCAGAGGGATTAATATCGCCAAATATAATATCAGCAATAACATTTCCAGCTTCTTGTCCTGCGTACCACGCTTCAATAATAGCTGGAACATCATTAATCCATTCATCCATCGAGACTGGGCTTCCATTAACTAGAACTACGATGGTATTTGGGTTAATTTCTGCTGTTTTCTTAATAATTTCGATATGTTTTTTAGGAAGTTCAAAGCTCTTTCTATCGGTATTTTCGCAGTCCATATGTGATTTATGATTAAGCCCAACCACCACTACAGCTATATCGGCATCTTTAGCAGAATTTACCAGTTTTATTTTATCAGCACATTTATTTTTAATGCCTTTTAATGGTGTTATTTCATACTTGGCTCTTATCATTGAGCTTCCACCACCAAATGCCATCTTTTTGTTTGCGTTTGGGCCAATAACTGCAATTGTTTTGATTTTATTGATATCAAGTGGTAGTAGATTTTTTGAATTTTTTAACAAAACGATCCCTTCAGATGCAATTTTCTTAGCAATTTCGATATGTTCTGGAGAATTTAAGGATCCTTTTGGAATTTTTTCAGGTGGATCAAACATACCTACTAAAAACATTACTCTTAATAAACGTCTAATATTTTCATTTAATGTTTCTTCAGTAAATAGACCATTATCTAACGCTTCACGTAATTTTTTATGTTTATAGACCAGTCTGAAAGGCATTTCTAGTGAGAGCCCAGCATTCATACATCCTTCTACAGATGTATGTTTTGTAGCAGTCCAATCAGATACAACAAAACCTTTAAAACCAAACTCATCCATTAAAATTTCTTTTAACAATTTTCTATGCTCACAACCATGAATGCCATTAATTTTATTATAGCAAGCCATAACTGACCAAGCATCCGCTTCTTTAACTGCAGATTCAAAGGCTGGGAGATAAATTTCACGCAGAGTTCTATCATCTATTTCTGCACTAACATTAAAACGCCATTTTTCCTGATTATTGGCAACATAATGTTTTATACAAGCTGCAATTCTTTTACTTTGAATACCTTGAACTACAGCGACTGTTAATTTAGAATTTAGATATGGATCTTCAGTTTGATATTCAAAATTTCGACCGCATAGGGGGGTTCGTTGGATGTTGATAGCTGGTGCTAGCATCATGTGTCTATTAGCTGCTCTTGCTTCCTCAGCCAATGCCTCTCCAAATTGCCTAGAAAGATCAAGATTCCATGTAGAAGCTCTGCAAATAGCTACAGGAAAATAAGTTGTCTTTTTTAAAAAGAAAGTTCCCAAAGCTCCCACTCCATTTGGGCCGTCAGTCATCTTAAATGATTTAATACCCAATCGATTTATTTTTCTGGTAAAAAAAAGCATTTTACCAACAATTATTTTAAATTTTT
>CAZYEE010000275.1:0-5143 GCA_964646355.1 uncultured archaeon
AAAAAATTAGACGAAAAAAATTAAAAGAATTATTAAAGAAATCAGTGGAAAAAAAAGAACCCCCAAGAAGTTCCGTTCAGACTCCAAGTAAAATAATTCATTTAACGGACAACAATTTTGATAATTTTATAAGAAACCATAAAAAATTGATTCTGGTCGATTTTTGGGCAGAATGGTGCGGACCTTGCAAAATGATGGAGAGACCATTCTACAACCTCTCAAAAAAATATCCTCAAATACAATTCTGTAAGGTAAATACTGATCAAAATAGATTTACCGCCATGAAATATAATATACAGAGTATACCACGATTTGCTTTTTTTAAGAACGGTCAAATTATACACCAAGTAGTTGGGGCAGTTGGAGAATCTGGACTAGAGCGTGAAATTTTAAGAATACTCTCAATTTTTTCTGAATAAAAAAATTTTTTCTCCTCTTTTTGTTAAATTTCATTATCGTTTTTAAAATTCTATTATCGTTTTTAAAATTAAATTTTACTTACTAAATCCATAATAAATAAAAAGCAATAGCCAATATAACTTTATAAAAATAATATTCTTATAATGTATATTTTTCAAACTTCATATATTCTTAATTATGATAATTTAAAAAAAGAATACAATTAATTAAAGATTTAGTAAAATAAATTAAAATTTAAAATCATTCAAAAAAACATATTCTGTAGATTGCTTTAAATCTTTATAATAACATAATTTAAGTACGTATAGTAAGAATAATCCATCATTAAGGTTGATTTTATTATGGTACAAAACTGGGAAGAATTGGGGCAAAAGCTAGCAAGATTAGAGGAAGAAACCAGAAGAAAAGTTCAAAATTTACACGCGATTATTCAACAAAAGGATCAAATAATCCAGAATCAAGCCCAAGAAATAGCTTCTTATAAAGCAAATATGGAATTAATTAAAGGAGATATACAAGAATTATTAGCCACTACAAAAGAAGTACAGAGACAGAATACTGAATATAAGAATCGAGCAAATGAACTTGAGGAGGAAAATAAAAAATTAACTGAACAGATTAAAGAGCTAAATTCAAAAATCGAGCAATTAGAAACAGAACAAGAGGAAAATAAGAATAAAATTAGTGAACTCCAGAAAATTATTGATGAGACTGAAAAAGATCGGGGAGAAATTAGCATCTTAAAAGAGTTAAATGTATCACTTACCAATAAAAGATTTGAATTACAACAAAAAGTTCTAAAATTAGAAGAGGAACTTAAAAAATATAAAGAAGGCGGTGTAGAAAAAGAGGCAGGAGTTTCGTCAGAAGAATATGAACAATTAAAAAATGAGTTAGAAGAGTTAAAAAACAGTAATAAAGAATATGAAGAAAAAATTACTAAATATAAGGAAAAAATTTCTGAAATTCAAGAAAAATTGGATCTTGCTCAACAAGAAAAAGCTGATTTTGAAGATCAAATCGCAAAACTGAATACTAAAATTGAGGATTTGGAATCTTCTAAACAAGGACTTGAGGATAAGATTCAAGATTTATTATCAAGAAATCAAGAACTGGAAGAGAAATATAATAATCTCATGACCGAGAAAAATTCATTAACACAGCAAGTAGCTGAACTTAAGAATTCAATGGTTGATTCCGAAGACTTTAAAAAACTTAATGATGAGGTCAAATCGTTAAAAGAGGAAAATCTCAGCTTAAAAAAAGAAAAAGAATCTCTACTTGAGGAAAAGGATAATCTTATTAGGGAATTAGCGGAATATGAGCAAAAAATTTCTAAATTGGACAACATTGATGATGTCCTTCAAAATGAAATCAATAATTTAAAATTAGCTAATGAGAAATACAAGGATGAAATAAAAAAGTTTGAGGAACAAGTTAATGAGCTTAATGATCTCGTTGAATCAAAAGACAAAAAGATCACCGAACTTCAATTAGAATATAATAGATTAAGTAATGAACTCTCTTCAAAAGATACAAAAATTGAGGAATTACAAAATAGAATTCGAGATTTGAATGAAGAATTGGCTGAAAATAAAAGTAAATATCATGAATTGGAATCAAATTTATCAAAATTCCAATCATTGGAGGATGAAATTCAACAATTAAAGGACAAAAATAAAAAATTAATCCTGGAAAATAAAAGCATTGCCCGTTCAAAAGATGAGTTAATATCTAAAATTTCTGATTTAGAAAGTCAAATAGAAAAATTCGGACTCGAAAAGAAAAATATGTTAAGCGAGATAACTAGATTAAAACTTGAAAATGACGAATTAAAAGAAAAAATAGAAAAAGCTGAAGATCAGAGTGAAGTTGTTAGGATTCTTAAAGCTGAAATTACCAGGTTAGAAAAAGCAAAACTGGATTTGATAAAAAAAGTTTCTGAATTTGAAACAACTGAAAAACTTCTTGATAGATATAAAGTTGAAAACCAAGAATTTATACAAAAAAATAGGCAATTGGAGAATGAATTAGATAATCTCAGACGAGAACTTAATAACCTAAAACCCTTAATTAATACAAATGAACAATTAAAGAGCGAAATTGAAAGATTAAAGAACCAAAATATAAAATTAGAAGAAGAAAAAACCAAATTGTCTAATGAACTAACAGAACAAAAGTCTAAAAATTATAAAATTATGGAATTGGAACAACAACTTAATAAATTAAAGACGGAATATTCTCAGCTTGAAGAATCTAATTTAAAATTAAAAGAGGAAAATCGTAAACACCTTGAACAAATTCATTCACTTATTGAAAAAGAGGAATTATATTACAAATATAAACAGGAATGTATGTCTCTAGATCAAGAAGTTGTTAACCTCCGCTTAAAAATTAAAAAGTTAGAGGAGACAGTAAGTCAATTAAAAGATATTGATCAACATTATACTGAGTTAAAAAATAAATACGACGGTCTGGAAAATGAAAAAACCAAACTGGATAGAAAATTAAGAGAATTTGAAGAATTAAAAAGAGAATTTGAACAGTTAAAAGATAATCAAATTCAGCAGAATAGAACAATTTCTTCTTTGGAAAGTGAAAACCGCCTTTTAAAAAATAAAGTGAATTCTCTTAAAGATGAATTAAAAGAATTTGAGCAGTTAAAAGAAGACTTTAGAATTCTTAGAGAGGAAAATGCTCAACTTAAATCTGAACTCAAAAAATTCTAGATATATTAAAAATTTTTATAGAAACACTAAAACATTTTTCACAAATATTATAGCAATTTATAGAAATATCAAAACATTTTATAGAAAATCTTATATAAAATTCAATATCCAAATAGAATTAGATAACAATGGCCAATAATTCAAATAATGTTAATATACAAAATGGTTTAATCAAAATTAATGAAAATATTGATATTAAAAGTGATAGAATAAAATCTATTGATATATTAAAGGGGATAGCAATATTTTGGATAATCGGAGGACATGTTTGTTGGTATTGGTTAGTAGAAGATAGTTTATGGATTCATGATTTCCTTTTAGTTTTCATATTTTGGCCAATTACAGCTGTGAATTTTGTCATGCTTTCAGGAACAAATTTAGCGATCAGCGTTAGTTCAAAAAGGGATAATAATTGGAATAACAAGCAAATACGTTCCTATACCTTACGAAGGCTTGTAATTCTATTATTATTATCTATTTTCTATAATTTTATGATTGGATTATTTGCAGTAGAATATGAATGGTATTACATGTATGCATGGTTTATTCTTCAAACTATTGGTACAAGTCTTACTATTTTAATTTTCATGGTTAATATCAGCAGAACTTTAAAAATTATTCTAGGAATATTAATCATTCTGATATCCTATCCACTTCATTTTCTTCTAATATCACTTGGATATCATTGGACCCTTGTTGATTACCTCCTATTTTATCCATTTGACAAATTTCCGTTCTTACCTTGGGGTGGGCTTACTTTTATTGGATACTATATTGGAGAGATCTTTTATGATGTAAAATATCGTTCAAAAAAAGGTCAAGAAACCCGTAAAATGAGATCCTTTATCTTGTATTTGCTTCTTATTGGAGCTGGATTTATAGCTTTTGGAATTATAATGGGTAGCAATTGTCCTTCTACAAATCCGTACGATAGTTATTGGTATAACTTATCGCAATTTCATATTCAAATAATGAGTGTAAATCCATTGTTGACTTTTCAATCTTTACCGTTTTTTATACTAAAGGGACACTGGACTTTTATGTTTTATTCGTTAGGTATTGATTTTATTCTTTTATCGATATTAACGTATTTCTGTGATTATAGGAAAGCTAATAACTCGGTCCTAAAATTTTTCTCTTTTTCAGGGCAAATGGCATTCTCAATCTTCTTTTATCATCATATCGGCATTCCCTTATTATATCGAACATTAGATTTTATTTGGGCTTGGCCTGTATGGATCTCGTATGCCATTCTAATTATCGGATTCGTTTGGTTATTAGTAAAAAAATATGAGGGCGTCGGAACAATTGAATGGCTTATGATACTCATTACCTACAAACAAAAGTTAAAAATCGAATATAAAGTGGTACAAAGAAGTAATATAATATAATTAAAAAATATTTTCTCACGAAAAAATTCATTCAATGAATCCCTTATTATTTAATTTTAAATTTATTTAATTTTAAACTTTATATCATTATTCAAAATCTACTTATACACATTAAATTTCTCGCTTATCGAAATTGTATAATTTATATTATGCATAAATTAGCTTTAAATCTTTTATATCTTTAAAATCATAAATATTCAATTTTACTTTATTCTTAATCTTCGTTAATTTTTCTTAATTCAAATGCATTCAATATTCCATGACACATACAGGCTGTTCCAATTATGAAATCATTCTCTATTGAGTTAAGGAATTCATAAAATTTACGAATTGAATTTCGTGAAAATCCACCCAAATTCGGTTTAAGTTGCTCACTTATAAGTATTAATGATGCTAAATCATCCGTAATATCTTTAAATATATCATATAATGGTTTTGGTTTCACAATACCAGTTTTTGGGCACTTAAGATGCTCGGTACAATTTGGGAGACATTGTTCTTCTTTTGGCATAAAACTAGAAATAAGAATACCATCACTTTCATTAAATGAAATAATTAATTCAGGTGCAATTTTCTTTCTAATTTGTTTAATTAGATATGAAG
>CAZYEE010000276.1:0-5106 GCA_964646355.1 uncultured archaeon
ATATAGCCTCACTTGCAGGTAGAAGAGGTAGAGCTGGATTTGGACCATATAGTGCCTCAAAATTTGGTGTAATAGGATTAACTCAGACCTTAGCAAGAGAATTAGGGCGTTATAGAATTACTGCAAATGCAATTTGTCCAGGGCTTATTCATACAAAAATCTATGGTAGTATTTCGATTGAAGGATTGGCGGGAAGCAGCGATCCAGTATCATTATTATATAAACCCGTTGGAATGCCAGAAGATGTAGCAAATGTTGCATTTTTTCTCGCATCATCAGACAGCGATTATATTACTGGACAATCTATTATAGTTTCAGGTGGAATGTACTTTATTTGATCAATTTAATTTTTATTTAGATTTTCAAAACGGTATTTATAATTAATAGATTAATAATTACTATATTTACAATTACTTAACTTATTTTACCTTAAATTAAAATCCTTCAACTATAATTAGCATTTTTCATTTGCATATTTTTTAACTAATTTTTTGGCAAGAATAGTAAATGCATCATTTACATTTTGACCTGTTAATGCGGAAGTTTCAATATATTCTAATTTAAGACTTTTTGTTAGTCTACCGATGTCAATATTTCTTACAGATTTTTTGTCTTTAAGGTCCGCTTTATTCCCTATAATTAATCCAATTATATCCTTTTCTAAATTATTTTGAATATCTTTGTACCATTTTCTTACATTTCTAAATGAGGTTATACGTGTCAAATCAAATACTATTAAGCTTCCGTTACCTCCTTCGTAATAATGACGTCGCATTAGTTTAAACTTATTTTGACCTGCTATGTCCCAGATAACAAATTTTACGATGCAATTTTCAAAGGAAATTATTTTTTCCGTTATATTTACTCCCAATGTAGGGATATATGTTTTCTTAAAAGCATTATTTGTAAACCTAAGAATTATTGATGTTTTTCCTACTCCTGAATCGCCACATACAAGTATCTTAAATCGGTATATCTTTTTTTCAGCATCCTCTTGATCTGGTTCAGGAAATTCTTCTAAGCTTTCAGCGCTAAATTCTTCTTCCTTTAAGTCTATTAAAATTGTTTTAAGTTTTTCAAAATATTCTTTTGTTACATTTTCAATATGTGCTAATACATTATCTTGCTCATTATTTTCTTCTATTCTAGTGAGTTCTTTTACTAAATCACTTAATATCTGTTCAAAATTATTCATATATTTGTAAAAAATAACATCATCCTCTTCACTAAAAATCAAAGAAATAGACGAGGTTATTTTTTTCCCCCTTTTAGACTCATCTTTAATAATAAAAGTCCTTACTAATCCTTTTAATTCTAAATCAGGAAATGGTATTACAGCTGAACTATCTGCATTTTTCTCATAAATCCCACCCATTAAATTTATCGATTTGAAACTAATTTTATTAACATAATCTTTTGATAATGTTTTCGGATACCATGACCTTGCTACAGGACCAATTTTTTCATCAAATTGGGAATATATCAGTCCTTTTATGATTTTTTCTTCATCATTCATCATATTACCTCAAGGATATTTACAATTTCCACTTAAAAAGCTCAAATTATTATTTTTCAGTTCTTTGAATTAATTTATACAAATAATGACTTTTTTAGATTCCCAGATTTTTAACATTACATTTCAAACACTTTTAAAACCTTTTTACTTATGGTATTATATAAATTTTAGCTAATTTCAATCTTTTAATTTTGAAGTATAATTTTTATAGAAATTTGTTAGATTTATTTTGTCATTTTATTTAATAATTACTCAATATAAATTTAAATAAGAAATTAGGTATATTCAAATCATCTTATAAGAATTTTTATTAAATACACTCTATTTGGATATTACAAATTTAGATTTTGCTTCAATATAATATAAAAAAATGAAAAATAATTTCATATAAAAGGAATAATGAAATATAATTTAATTGAATATTATTTAAAATGAGTAAATTGAGATATATAATTAATTGAATAAATAGCTAAATAAATAAATGATTTAAATCAGAGACTCACGTTAAATATTTTAATAATATTAAGTTTATTTAATGAAATCTAATCTATGATAGTAATTTAATAAATTTTCCAGGTATTTAATAGGATTTTTAATATATTTTTATCAAGAAATTAATTTTGTATGCCAAATAAATCCATACTTTATAATTTTTAAAAAATTATTAATTTTTTTCTTTTTTTATTTTATAATTTAATGAAAGTAATATTTTCACTTAAATATTTAATATACTTTAAATAATTTTCCATATATTTTATATATAAATCAAAATATATCCAAGTTTTTATACTATTTTTAATAAAGCAGTATATTTTTATTGATTTTGAATAAGAAATTAATTTATATTAGAAATGAATGAATACAACTTTCAAATAGAATAATACATAAATACATTAAATAATAACTTAGTTTAATTCTTAATAATAGGAGTGATTAATAATGCCAAAAATTAGTCTCGAAAAGTTTTTAAGGTTAATGCCAGAGGAATATAGAAAACCCTATGAGGAAGGTTGGATACATAATTATGCGGTAGAAGTTGAAGAGGTAAAAAAACACTACAAATTTGCATCTAGTATAACTTTTTCAGATACTACATGTAGAGATGGTGAACAACAAGTAGGAATCGTATTTACTCCAGAACAAAAAGTAGATATCGTCAAATTATTGGGTGAAGTAGGTATTTCACTAGTTGAAATAGGGTATCCAGGTGTTTCTAAAGAAGAGGAAAGAGCTTGTAAAATGATTACCGAAAATGCTCCAAAAGCAATCTGTTTTGTTATGGCTAGAGCCAATAAATATGATATTGATGCAGCTCTTCGTGCAGATGCCAAAATGCTTGACTTATTTACAAGCTGTTCTGAATTTCATATCCGAGAAAAAATGGGCTTAACACCTGAGGAGAATATTAACAAATATCTTGAATTACTCGATTATGCAACAGATCACGGGCTCATGATTATTTTCGGTATGGAAGATATTAGTAGAGCTGATATCGATTATTATGTAAAAATAATCAAAGCTGCTCACGAAGCTGCAGGAAAATATTGGGCAGGAACTGGAATTAGCGATACCACAGGTGTATTTAACCCAATTTCAGCTAAATGGTTTTATCGAACAGTTCAAGATAAATTAGGAAATTTAGCGTTAGGCATGCATTTCCATAATGATCATGGTCTCGCTACAGCAAATACTCTTGCTTGTTTAGAAGAAGGTGCTGCTGCATGTCAAGGAACTATTCTGGGAATTGGAGAACGATGTGGAAACACACCACTTGAAGAAGTTCTTGTTGCTTTAAGAACTATTTACGGTATAAAATTACGAATTAAATATGATAAACTAACAGAATTATGCGATATGGTTTCCAGATATGCAGGTATTCCTATTCCACCAAATAAACCAATAGTAGGTATGAATGCATTTAGACATGAATCGGGTATTCATGCTCATGGTGTATTAGCACATCCGCATATTTATGAAGCCATTCCGCATTCATTATTAGGTAGAAAATCGGAATTTGCATTTGGTAAATTCTCAGGGACGGCAGTTGTTTTAGAGGAAGTATTAAAACCACACGGAATTAATCCTACAAAAGAGCAGTTAAGAGAGATTGTTTTAAAAGTTAAAGAGGAACAAGAAAAGCGAGAGTCAGAAAAAGCTAAAATAAAAGAAGAGTTTATTGACAATTATTATAATACTATTAGAAGAATGGCGTTATCCTTAGATGAGGTATTAGATATCGCAAAACAAGTAATGAATAAATAATAGAAAATACTATTACTTCTAAAATTTTTATACCAATTTTTTTATTCTAATCTTTTTTTATTTATTGGGGAATCTAATTGTAAACTTTATATTTTTTACCATATATTTTATTGTATTTTATCTATTTTCTTGCATTTTTCATTGATAATATATTTAAAATGAGAAATTGTTTAATCTAATACATGAAAATTCGTATAAATTATCCAATTTAAATTAAATATTCAATAAATGATTTTGTAAAAAATTTAGAATTTAGATATTATTTGGAAAATTTGGCTAGAATTTAGGGAAAATTGATTAATTTAAAGTAATTCGTTGTTTTTATAAGAGAATTTATAGAATTAATAGAAGAGAAAGATGTTGGAATTAACACTAGAAAAGATATTAATTTTGTTAATTTCGTTAGCAATAATATGTGCAATTGGAATTCCATTAATATTACAAGCATTGAAAGTAGTAGCGGATTTTTTAAAATTTAGTGTTTTATAAGTTAGAATTTTAAAGAGAATCCACTAATAATTAATATATTAAAAAGAATTGAAGAGAGTGTTCTTAATGAATTCATTTAATGACAAAATCAAATTATATACTGCAGTTATAACACCTTTTGATATAAAGCTAGAACTTGATTTAAGTGTTTTAGAAAATTTAGTAGAGTTTCAAATAAAAAATGGTGTAGATGGGCTCTTAATTTGTGGAACAACCGGAGAATTTCCATCATTAACGGTTTCAGAAGTTATTTCAATTGCAAAATATGTATATGATATTAAAAAAGATTTAGAATTAATTGTAGGAATTGGACGGAATTCCATTAAAGAGACAATAGAATTAGCGGTTGGATTGGATGAATATGCAGATGCTTTTTTAATATCACCCCCATTTTATTATAATTTTATATCATTGAAAGGGTTATTTGAATATTATACAAGGATTTTGGAAAAGATACGAACATCAGTTATATTATATGATATACCCAAATACACAAATATTGAAATACCTTTTGAATTAGTCGAAGATCTTCTAAAATTCGATAATTTTATGGGAATAAAAGATTCAAAAGGTGATATCAATAAAACTAAAATGTGGAAGGATAATTTTCCAAATATTAAGGTTTATATGGGCTCTGATGCTTTAATTTATGAAGGTTTGGAAAATAAAATAGATGGAATAATATCAGCCATATCAAATATATTCCCAGATAAAATTCGGAAATTAATTATTGAATTTGAAGAAAATAATGAATCAAATTCAAGATCAATTCAAAATGAAGTTTTAGAAATTCGTAATATATTAAAAGAGCATCAATCGATAGCGGCTATAAAATCTCT
>CAZYEE010000277.1:0-5092 GCA_964646355.1 uncultured archaeon
AATTAATAAAAATAATATCGATGCATTGATAATTCCACCAAAAAATATTGGAGAACTTGTAAAAAGTATAAAAAAGATCATCGATAATGAAGCGCAGGATTTGGGTAAGAATGGTAAAAAGATAATTGAAGAGAAATTTTCCTGGAAGGTAATATCTTCGCGAATTTTAGATGAATATTTGAAATTAATACATAAAAAATGAGATAAAATTTTAATTGCACTTAAATAAGTATCAAAATATTCTCAAATCGATAGCGGTATAAAACTTGATCCAAATAAATTCTATGATATTAATTCTAAAAGTATAATTCCATTGAAAATAAAATATTTTTATAATACAAAAGAAAAATTTTTATCAAATTAAAAAAAAATTGATCAACAAATAAGATGAAGCTAAAAATTAATTTATTTTATTAGATTTGGATGAATTACAATGGACTACAAAATTATTGCAATAAAAATTAATGAAATTCAAGATATATCGGATGTTATTAAAAAAATTTGGGACTATTTATTCAAAAATAAAAGCGGAGATATTGTAGTTATAAAACCAAATTATGGGCATACAGAACTCTTTCCCGCAGTGGTGACAAATCCAGTAGTATTATTAGAAACAGTTAAGATTTTGAGGGATAAATTTAATAGAGTGATTATTGGAGAATCAAATCTACCAAGATATAATATATATCAAGTTTTAAAAAATACACCGCTTTTAAAAGCCATTAAAAAAGTTGGTGGAGAATTTATTAATTTTTCAGATGATAAATGGGTAGAAACCAAGGGTAAATTTAGTAGATTTAAATTTCCGCTTCCAAAAACTTTAATGGATGCGGATTTTAAAGTTAATATTCCCGTAATAAAAACTCATGAGCTCACATATTTTACGTGTTCAATTAAAAATCTATTCGGATGTATCCCAAGAAATGATAGAATAGTATATCACCGTCGAATACACGAGATATTAATGGATTTATATGATGCGATAAAACCTGATTTTACTTTAGCAGATGGAACCATATGTATGGATGGTAATGGTCCAATTCATGGCAATTTAAGAGAGGAAGGCATTTTAATTGGTGGAACGGATTCATTGGCTGTTGATAAATTTATTTGTGATTTAATTAATTTTGATTTAGAAAATATTCCGCATATTAATAATTTATGGAAATTGAGAGCAGGTAAAATTGATGTAAAAATTGTGGGGAATGTCCCAAAAGCATTGAGTTTTATACCTAAAAAGCTTGATATTCAAGCAAAAGTAATGATAAACACCTTTAAGTCCCCTCAATTATCCAAACTCTTATATTTTACTCCAATTTTTTCCATACTTGAAAAATTAACATGGGGCATTAGAGAGATTTTAGGTATTCACAAAATTAATGAGAAAGTAGAAATAAAGAGTTTGAAGTACTGGCAGGAAATAGGTTAACAATATTAGATAAATTAGTAAAAAATTAAAGGAATTCAAAAATTTAGGTAAATCAGAAATAAGTTTAAAGAGATTATTAAAAAAATTATATTCAAAAAAGACAGAAGATGTGAGAATTTTGAAAATATGCCTAGTTTCAGTCGAGTATCCGCCAACTATGGGTGGTTCTGGAGTATATGCCTATAATTTAGCTGTTAATTTAGTGAAATTAGGACATGAGGTCCATGTGATTACTAGAAAATTACTTGGGTCGAAAAGTTATGAAATACAAGAAGGTGTGAAAATTCATAGAATTAATTGGATTCCTATTCCGATGTTTTACATTCCATTTTTCAGTATATTATCATTTAAATATGTTTTAAAACTTCATAAGAAGGAAAAATTTGATATTATTCATGGTAATTGGAACTGCGATCTATTTTATAATAAAAAATATTTTGGTGTCCCATTAATTTCTACAATGCACGGGACTTGGATTGGAGAATATAATTCCGTGTTATATCAGCCACTTAAATATTACGGGATTAATGATTTATCGATTAGAGCATTTGGAAAATTTTTTGGAAAGATAGATAAGAAAGTTGCACAAAAGACGGATAGATTAATTGTGGTAAGTAAATTCAGTAAAAAAGAGGTACTCAAATATTACAAGATACCCGAATCCAAAATCGAAGTTATTTCAAATGGGGTGGATAGGACAATTTTTAATAAGGAAAAAAAAGATATGCATTTGTACCGCATAATAAATCCGAATAATTATTCTCTGCTACTTTATGTGGGGAGATTAGTAGCCAGAAAGGCTCCGCAAGTATTAATTGATGCGATAGCTATTGTAAGAAAAGAGGTTCCGGATATTGAATTGATAATAGTTGGTGCTGGGCCCTTAAGAAACTCATTATTGAAGAAAATTCATGAATTAGGGTTGGAAGAGAATATTAAAATATATTCAAATATATCATTCGATACGCTTTCTAAAATTTATGCTATTTCAGATATTTTTGTTTTACATTCATATTATGAGGCTCAGGGAATTGTTCTATTAGAAGCCATGGCATCAGGTTTACCTATTGTTGCTACGGCGGTCGGCGGAGTACCTGAAACAGCATTAAAAGATATTTGTGGAAAATTAGTTCCACCAGGTAATCCAGAAAAATTAGCTGAAGCAATAATAGAATTAATTGAAAATGAGGAATTAAGAAAAAAGTATGGGAAAAATGGGTTTGAAAGAGTTAAAAAATATTATGATTGGGCATATTTAGCACAAAAAATGGAGTCATTATACAAAGAAATGATCAAAAATAGATGAAAGTTTATAGATAATAATTTTAATTTTATTAAACGCCTTTAATCGTTAAATAAAAAGTCCATAAATAAATCCCAGAGACCATCCAAAAAATTCAATTAAATATAGATAGGGAAATAGGAATATTAAATAGAATTGTTTATATTTTATTGCATAATAGCTTGCAAGTAAAAAGAGTAAAGAAACTAAAGCAATTAAACCCCAAAATAAATATTTTAAAGGAAATATTCCGAAAATAAACATTAGTAGGGTGGGAATAGCCATTAATAAAGCTAATGGAGGAAGGATATAATAAAATCTAATAGTTTTTGGAGATTTTTTAATTAATTTTGCCCTTCCGATACCATAATAATACATTTTTTTGAAAAATTTTAGTGAATTTGGGCGTCTATAATGATAAACAAGAGCATTAGGGTTATAAATGATCCTATAACCATTTTTTCTTAATCTGTAATTAATATCCGCATCTTCGGCTGTCTTTAAATTGGTGTCGAAAACGCCGATTTTATTAAAGATTCCATCACGATAAAGAACATTACAGCCAGGAGCACTTTCTACCTCTATAAATTTATTTTTAATTTTTGCATGCGTTGAGAATCCAGAACCTAAAAATGATCCGAGTACTATTCCAACACCTTTAGAAAATTTCGAGGAATCAGAGGGAGTAATATTAGGCCCGGTTGCGCAACCAATATCATTTGAATCATTAATTGTTTTATATAATTCATTAAGCCAGTTAGGTTCTACAACACAATCCGCATCCGTAAATGCAATGAATTTATCGGAAAATTTTTCGATTGCAACATTACACGCTCCCGCTCTATTTCCAATATTTTCAAATAGAATTTCTACATTATATTTGCTGGCTATCTTAATGGTATTATCCTTAGAATGTCCATCTACAATCACTACTTTAAAATTTGGATAGTCTAATTTAAAAATAGAATCCAAGCACTTCTTTATAGTACTTTCTGAATTATAAGTAGGAATTACAACAATTATTTCAGGGAATGAATTGTCCACGTGATAACCTCATTCTTATTAAATAATAATATACATATTTTTTGTTCTTGTGATTATTTAATTAAGTCAAACAACGATATTACCGATATATTAGAAGTTCTGGTTTTTTATTCATTCATTTGAAAGCCATTTTAAAGCAACATCTGGTAATAAGTATAATGTTAAATTATTTTAAAATATTTTTTACTGTATTTTTTGGTTAAATAAAAAGAATTTCATAGGAATTTAATTGAAATACAAAATTATTTTATGAGTTAAACAAAAAATAAGATAATTATAGTAATTAGAATTAACTTTCCCTAATTTTCTTACTGGAAAACATATCTGCTAATAGTCCTGTACAAAGAATTTGAATGCCAACGAGCATTAATAGCAATGCGAGAAGTATCTGTCCTATCGAAAGTGGTGCTTTAAGAATAAATGACCAATATACATTATAAACACCAATTAGGATACCTAATAATAAAATTACTGTACCTATAAATCCAAATAATGCAATAGGATGATAATCCCTAAAAGTTTTAAATAAGATTATTGAAACTCTGATTCCATATTCAGCCGGATCTGACATTAACCTTGATTTGCCCTTTTTTCGTTTTTTAAACACTACTGGTACTTCCCTAACTCTGAAGCCCTCCTCAACTGCTCGTAGAATCATTTCTTGTGTATAGGTAAATGAGGATGTTAAATGAATAGATTCCAATACTTCAGATTTTATTACTCTAAATCCAGTATTTGGATCCTTTAATGGAAGCCCGGTCACGCTTCTTACTAGCCAGGAGAATACTCTATTTCCTAATTTTTTGGTTTTAGACATTTTTTCTATTTTACCAAGAAATCTTGAACCAAGTACCAAATCAGCTTCGTTATTCTTAATCAAATCTAATAGTTTTGGAATTTCTTCTGGTAAATATTGTCCATCTGCATCTATTGTAATTATTATATCGGCTTTTTGGTGTAAAGCTTCTCGTAAACCTGCACGCATTGCGTGTCCTAATCCTCTATTTCTATAAAATGAAAGTACTGTTGCACCCATTTCATATGCTATTTTTTCAGTCTGATCAGTAGAACCATCATTAACTACTATAATTTCATTTGCATATTTCTTGCACTTTTCAATAACTTCGCCAATAGTTTTTTCCTCATTATATGCAGGTATTACGATGAATATTTTTTTCTTGGATAGATCTATTGGTTCTCCTTTTTTAAGTATAATCGGTTTATACGTTCTTTTTCTTAGCGCCTTTCTAAGAAAATGCCCGATAAAAAATATAAAACCGATAAGAAAACACCACCATGCAAAAGTTGCGATGTATCCAAATATGCCAAAAGATTCG
>CAZYEE010000278.1:0-5089 GCA_964646355.1 uncultured archaeon
TCTATTATGGGCCTATATGTCCAAAAGATGTTTGTACAATGACTTTTTTCAATCCAGCATTCTTTTATATTTTTAACGCTGAGCATCTCCTAAAATGGTGGTTTGATAATTTTTCTATTTCTTAACTCATTCAGGACGATAATGAAGTTGATTTTCTTAATAATTTTATAGCATTTAATAATGGAATGTGTATTTATATGTATTATAGTCTTATTGTTGTGTTTTTTATAATGCTTTAATATATGATTTATATATTTCAAAAATAGAAGTAGAGGATAATGTGTTAATAAGAATAATCAAAGCATTAAATAAATTTAATTTGGTGTTATTTGTTCTTTCATTCAATTATGTTCTTCTTTCATGTATGTACTTTTTCTATATAATCGATATATACGAGAAAATGATTCTATTTGAACATATGCTAATTCCTCTTTTGTTTGTTATTTCAAATTTTATTTATTTAGATTCAACATTATATGTAGCCGATAGAATAAAAGAGGAAGTGAGTATTGATATTAAATTGAAAAAAAGTATTAATAGAATTACTACAATAAATTTAATTCTTAATTATTTATTCCTGGCATCTGCGTTTTTTATCTCTTTAATTTATCATTTAATGGTTTACATGATTAATCCTGATATTTATATTGTCGATGTTATTAGAGTTTATTCTATTTTATTTTCAATAGCCCTCTCTCTTATAAGCATTTTAATGTATCATATTATTAATAGAAAAAGGAAGATTATGGGTAATTTTTAATTAATTATTTTTTAATTTTTAGGTGGATTCTCAATATAGAATAAATGATAAAAATAAGAATGAGTGGATTAAACCTTAAAAAATCGTATTATAAACGGACTACTTATTTTTGTTGCGCCTTATTTTTTAAATTTAATATTTCACTTATTTTTATTGACCTTAAGTTCAAGTTGATTCTTGGTAAAAATTCTTTTAAGATTTGGATATTTTTTAAAAATTTCTTCCTTAGTTGGTAGAAATGTATTATATGGTCTATAATGTTCTCCTATTTTAACAGAGTTTATATTTTTATTAATGATTGGTTTTAAATTCTCATTAATTTCAAATCCTATAAAATGGCGGAATTTAGATTTTGCACAGACTGCAGTAGTCCCATTTCCTATAAATGGATCGAGTATGAGATCGCCTGGTTGGGAACAGAAATCAATAATTTTAAATATAAGTTCTTCTGGAAGTTTTGTGCTATTTTTAGGTTCATTAGGTTTATATTTTCTAGGGATTTCCCAGACGTCTAGGGGATAATGCTCTATTTTATTGAAAAAATATTTTTTAGGATTTTTGACAGCAAATAATATATGATAATGGCTTGTTACGAATTTTTTTCTTGTAAATACACCAAATTGGTATTTCCAGATTATGTGATTGATAGTTGTCAATCCTGTATTGTCGAGTGCGTTCAATATATCTTTTAGGTTCGTCCAGCCCGAAAAAATGAAGATGCTTGCTGTTTCTTTTAATATTCTAGGGATTTGCGAGATCCATTTTTCTGTAAACTCCTCATAATTATCTTTTATTTCATTATAACCATCTATGACCAAATCCGAGTTTCTATTATATTGAGTTCCTTTACCGTTAAAATTAATCCCAAAAGGAGGGTCCGCTATTACCAAATCTATCGAATTATCTGGTAATTTTTTCATACCTTTTATACAATCCTCATATATTATTTTGTCTACCTTGATCTTAAATTTAGCGCTCTCATATAAGGCTTTTGCTTCGTCTATTTCCCAATCTTTTTCTATCTTAAATTTTAAAGCGGCAAGCCCGGGTATATATCGTCTTTTTTTTCTTTTTCCAGCATATTTATCTGATACATCCATATCATTATTATTTTAAACGATGATGATTATAAATCTAATTAAAATTCAAACAAATCAACCTTAAATTTAAGTTTTTGAATCTACGATGTTATTTATAGGACTTGACTTAGGTAGCACGGGAATAAGAGCAATTGCATCCGATGAAAATGGGAAAATTGTAGCTCAGATACAAGTCCAGATGCCTATTGATTTATTATATCGGAATTGTCCTGATACCAGTCAACAGATCCATGAACAGAATCCTTACGAGTGGAAAAGAAGAATTATTGAGGTATTAAATCTATTGATTAAAAAGATTAAATCTCTTAATATTTCAATAAATGAGGTTGTAGGAATTTGTTCTGACTCTACATCTGGATCGATTATACCCGTAGATAAGAATGGAAAACCTCTTACAAATGCTATTATGTATAATGATAGCCGCGCAGAAAAAGAGTCCGAATTAATAAATAATGTTTCAGAGGAATTATGCCAAAAATTAGGTTATCGTTTTAAATCTTCTTTTGCATTACCAAAAATTCTATGGATAAAAAATCATCTTGAGAGTGTATATAAAAATACCTTTAAATTTCTTCATGCAAATGATTTTATCACTGGAATTCTTTCAGATGAGTATTATCATTCGGATATAAGTAATTGCTTGAAAGCAGGATATGATTTTATAGATGAAAAATGGCCCGATTTTATTGAATATGCTCTGGGGCTCTCACTCGAAAAATTTCCATCAGTAGTACCTTCTGGAACAATTATGACATATACTTCTACTGAGATTGAGAATCTTACAGGCTTACCAAAAGGAATTCCAATTATTTCGGGTGCAACTGATAGCATTGCTGCTCTTGTTGCATCTGGAGTTTCAAAAATAGGTGATATATTCACATCCCTGGGTACAACACTTGTTACACGCGTTCTGACCTCGAATTTAATAAAAGATCCTCTAGGAAGAGCTTATTGTCATCTATTTCCGGGTAAAAAAAAGATATTCCTTCCAGGAGGTGCAAGCTCAGTAGGTTCTTTATGCCTACAGCATTTTTTTCCTAAAATTGATTATAATGAATACGATACTAAGGCATTAGAACTTTTTCCTGTTAATATTATAACCTATCCATTGATAAAAAAGGGAGAGAGATTTCCATTCATAGATCCAGACGCTCATTATTTTTGTATAGGTAAAATCCAAAATGATTTTGAACATTATACATCTCTATTACAAGGAGTTGCATTTGTTGAAAGAATGAGCATTGAGGTATTAGAAAAATTAGGTATAAAAACAAATGATCGAGTTTTTACGATCGGTGGTGCTACAAAATCAAAAGAATGGCTACAGATTAGAGCTGATGTTCTAAATAAAAGTATAATTCGACCTAAGATAATCGAAGCCGCTTATGGATGTATTATCATTGCAATCTCTACAATAATTTATGATAATGATCTTGAAAGCTCAATTAATAATCTGGTAAAAAAGGATTTAATAATGAAACCTCGTGAAAAATTAAGGGATAAAATTGATCAATTATATAATATTTTTAAGGATGAAGTGAATAAGAGATTTAATTTACAATTAAAATGATATTGATGTGATTAGGATTGATAAATTATTTCTTATTTGGAATAAAAATCAAAACAATAACAAAATAATGAAAGTAAGAAGTATAAAACAATTTAATTTTAAAGTATTTTAAAGTTTATAAAACCTAAGCTGATCCAATTCATTTTGAAAATGTTATAGGAAAATTATATAATTATTTGCGGGCATAATTTTAATGAAGGGTCTCCATAATAATTGAAAGTCGCCCAAAGAATATTTTGATACTTATTTTTTAATTCAAGTTTGACCTCTTTAATTGCTTCTCCAACTGTTTTTTTATCCATTATAATCTTTTTATAAAATTTATAGGCGAATTCAGCAGCAAGATCATCTGTAATTTCCCATAATGGGCCTATAAATCCAATAGCTCCCGAACCTATAAATGATCTGGCAAGACCACATACTCCCTTCATTTTATTTTTCTTAGTAATTATAGCGGATTCACATGTATTTGCAAAGATTAGTGGATATCCCTTTATTTTCTTATTTTTTAGGTCTCTGGCTGTAAGTAATCCATCATTTAACAATATACCTGACTTATCTGGGTTGTGTTCGTCAAAGATACCATGTCCAGCAAAATGAATTATTTCGATTGGATTATTAAATATTACATTCAATATTTTTTTATTGGCATTTTTGCCTGATATTATTGAAAAATTAATTTTGTAATTTTCAAGAATTTTTTTCAGTAATACTTTTTCTTTTAATTCGAGATCTTGTTTTGGATTAGATTCTATCAATATAAAATCAAATTCAGAGGACCCAAAACACATTGGAGGTATTGTAAAATCGCTGTATTCATCTATTATTCTTTTTCCTAAGCAGTATTTTAAACATAGAAAATCTTCACCATCGTGTGCTAATTCAAAAGGTACAAATAAATCGCCAGTTTCTATTATCAAATATTTAGGATTAATATTTTTGATTGCATCTCGCATCGGTTCTGGTATTAATTCATATACTTTTTTACCTAATTTTATAATGGTTTGAATAGATTTTTCCGGGGCTTCCAAATCTAAGGTTATATCCCTTATTAGTTCATTGAGAGTTTCTATATACTCTTCATCAAATTCTTTTATCCCAAACGATGCTTTTGTATCTATAATAGTTCCGCCCTGCTTGGTGAATAATGTAAAAATAAATTTATTCATATCTTCAAAACGTATAATTCTCAATGTAATATCGATATTGGATTCATCCGCCATTCTAAAAATCAGTGATTTATGAATCAGTGAATGTTTTTCTACCTCTTTTTTTACATTAACTTCTATAACTCCTCGTCCTATCATCATTCCATTTTGATAAAATTCAATAAATAAATAGCGCTTTCCAGTTTCTTTTGGTATTACTGTAAATTCCAGGATATCTGAATCTTTATCCAGTGGAATTTCTAACACTTTACGATGGATTGGAATTTCAAATCCAGGGCCTATAACCAAAACCTCAATTTCAGGCATCTTCTTTTTTTTGGTCAATCTGATATCCAGTGCTACTGCAGTACCCATAATATCATATAGATATTTTTTTAATTGAACCGATATTGTTGATTCATGATTTAATTTCATCTCTTTTTCTATAAGAATATCCGCATATCTACGAATAGATTTTTTAGGTTTTATTTTTTTCTTTTTTTCTTTAATA
>CAZYEE010000279.1:0-5083 GCA_964646355.1 uncultured archaeon
AGCAGGAAAAGGTACTCAAGCAGAAAAAATAGCAAAAAAATTTAACATTCCGCAAATTTCAACTGGAGATATTTTAAGAGAGAATGTTAGAAACGGCACTGAATTAGGTAAAAAAGCTAAGACATATATGGATGAAGGAAAATTAGTCCCGGATGACATTATTATTAATATGATAAAAGAGAGATTGAAAAATCCCGATTGTGCTAATGGGTTTATACTGGATGGATTTCCTAGGACAATCGAACAAGCAAGTGCGCTTGAAGATATATCACCAATAGATTACGCAATTTTTATTGATGTTCCAACTGATGTCCTAATAGAACGCCTGACTGGACGTCGATCATGTAAAAAATGTAATGCTGTATATCATATTAAATATAATCCACCAAAAAAACCTGGAATTTGCGATGCATGTGGTGGCGAATTATATCAACGGGATGATGATAAGGTAGAGACCGTTAAAAAAAGAATAGAAGCATATAATAATCAAACAAAACCTCTGGTTTCATATTATAAAGAAAAAGGAATTCTAATAACTATTGATGGAAATAGACCAATTGATGAAATATCAAAGGACATACAGGAAATTTTAGAAAGTAAAAGTTGATAAGTCTTTTAATACCAGACATAGTAATAATATATTATTCTGCGATTATTTTAAATAATTAATTCATTTATTTTTTTAATCTACTATTTCAAATTTATTTTCTAATCATATTTATTTTCTAAATATAATTGTGATAAAAATCATGATTAAATTATCAATTAAAAATTTGAATAATGTCGGGAATTAGAAGTTTTAATATCAAAAATTAATAATTTAAATAATAAAATGGAAATTTATATAATGAAATAAGAAAAATATTGGTTTAAAATATAATATCAATCCTACAAATAATAGTTTTGAACATTTAAATAAATCTTGGTTGTCTTGAAACCAATATTGGTAAACTAAGTTTTCTAAATGGCATATCGCCTACTTTTTCTTTAATCATAGAAATAATATCATTTAGTGGTAATTTTTCTTGCTTATTTTCTTCTCTAATTCTTATCGAGAGTTTATCGGATTTTAATTCTTCATGTCCAATTATTATAATATATGGTATCCAATCTTTTTCTGCAGTCCTAATTCTCTTGGATAAGGTCTCCTCAGTATCATCAATATCGACTCGAATTTGTGAAGATTCAAGTTTTTTAGCAACATCGAAGCAAAATTCTAATATTTCATCCTCTGTTTTTACTGGAATTATTCTAACCTGGATTGGAGCCAGCCAAACTGGGATCATTGGTTTCTCCTTTTTGAATGCATCTTCTAATATTGTAAATATCCATCGTTCAATACTACCCAATGATGAATGCACTATTATAAACGGTTTTCGACGCCCATCTTTATCCACATAACTCAGTCCATAAGTTTCTGAATCTACCACATCTAATTGCACGGTACATAATTGACAATTCCCTCCAACTGAATCTATACCTTGAAATTCATGTTTAACTGCCCAGTAATGTTTCATTGAAGATAATATTTCTATAAAAGCAGGTAAATTAGAATATTTTAATAGTTCTACTATTTTCTCCTTATTTTTCTCATAAAAGGTATCAACAATTCTAAATACAATAGCAAATTCGATTCCTGTTCCTCGTGCCAAATCATCATAGTGTCTGTATAATTCTTGGTATTCTTCCCAGCCCTTATCTATATTTGCTGTAAAGCAATGGATATCTGGCATGTGAAATGCACGTAAACGACGCAAACCCGTAAGTTCACCACGTTTTTCATATCGAAAGCTCTTAGAGAATTCGTAGATTCTTAGCGGTAGATTTTTATAGCTTATGGTCGCTTCTTTCAACATCTTAAATAGTCCAAAATCTCCAGCGAATCTCAAAATAAATGTTTTTTTAGCATCCGATCCATAAACTATGTAATGTCTTTCATGAAATGATAATCCTTGTTTTCTTATTTCAGGATCATCCCAGTTATATAGTATCGGAGTATCAATCTCTAGTGCCGATAACCTATGGATCGCAATCTCATATGCCCAATCACACAATAAATCAAAAATTAATTTACCTTTTGGAAAAAATTTAAAATGTCCTGAATCAGCCTCAGGTGCATAATCTATTAATTCCAGTTGTCGCATTGCTTTTATAGATGGAGGTTCTTCATGTGATATTCCTTCAAGCTCCTCTGAATAGATATATTTTTCGAGTGTTTCATTATTTATCTCTTTTAAAATCGATTTAAGTTTTGTTTCATCTTTTAAATCAATCTCATATTCTTTACCTTCAGGTGTTAAAATCACGTATCTTGATTTAATTTTCTCAACTACTTCTTCTCTCGTGATTTCCATATTGATTTGTCGAGATAATTCGGATAATGGATGTCCTTTGCAAGAGAGTTTAAATGCTTTATACCAGCCAAAAGGTATTCTAACTGCATTAAATTGTCTTTCATTAAGAATTTTTTCGGCATTTTTTAATATCTCAATTGCATTCTTAGTATTTTTAGTTAAATTAGAACTCAGATGTGCATAAGGATATAAAACTATTGTTTTTTCATTTATCTGATTGGCAATTTCCTCTATTTCATCAACTAACCTTTCGGCAGCTAATTGAATATCTTCATCATCACCACTTTCAATTGCAGTAAAAACTACTAAACAATCTCCAACTTTAACTTGATCCTTTTCAAAAGGCTCTGCAGATTTTATTGCTTTTTTCTTTACTTCTACTTCAATATAATCTGAATGTATTGTTAGTATCCTCATTTTTCTATTTCATATCCTCATTTTGATAAATTTATTCGGATAAAAAGGATAAAGCATTTTTATTTGAACTATTTATTAAAATTTTAGTCAATAAATGTTTCATCAAATAAAAACCTTATTTGGATTTAAAAATATTATTGCTTATTTTACCTAGCCCTTTTAATTTATCATATTTTTCATATCAATTCAAAATTTTATTTTTTCTACAGCATTTGTTAATAAAAATTCTCCTTTCAAAATTTTTTTCTTGAGGCTTATGCTCAATTTTACTGCACCGCATCTATCACTTTGTCTTAACCTGATTGGAACATCATGCCCGTCCACTTCAATTGATCCTAATTCTGCTTTGAATACACCCAATGGGCATGCCAGACACGTTCCACAATGGAAACAATGTTTAGTATCATATTCATTGTTTTCATTGAACATATAGGGCCTCATCGGACATAAATCAAGTATAATACATGGTCGTCTACGCCTATTTACTTCTGACCAAGGTATGCATAATGATCTGGGTTGGTCGCATAAATCAAAATTGACTTTTATTACAAGATCCGTGTTTTGCCAGACTTTTCCATAATCAGAATCAGCAAATGGTTTTCTATCATGAATATCAGCTATTGGAAGATGAATCTCCTCGTCCAATTTCTTTAAATTCTCAAGAATTTTTTCATTTAAAACTGGAATTGGTATTGCAACTGAATTTATTACCTCAGGTCCAGCAGAGGTGATAAATCCACCCATATATTCTGGGTTCATATCCAATAAATTCGCAATAACACTAAGATTTGGTTTATTTGCTGAACTTCTAGTTCCTCTATCTATTACATAACCTATTGCATCATTTACTAAGACCCTGGTACCTATTCCAATTGTCAAAAGATCAGGGTCTTTTTCTAATGGATTTATCTCGCCACATCCACTTACTGTTATCTCTTTATAGGGCCCTGGAAACTCTTTTACGTGAAAAATTGTATTTACTAAATCTTCAGATTTGTTTATAAATGCCATATAATTCCGGAATGCATTTCTACTTGCTATTAATTTTGCATATTCAAAATCGTCCTTATTGATATCTTTTTCTATGACTTTATCTTCAGTTGTAGTCAGTTCACATTTGATATCTTTACCCTCCACTATATCTCTAAACAAATGTCCGCCACCATATTTTTTTGGGTCTTTTATACTCTTTTCTGGACCATAAATTATACACTCAACGATTCCCAATCGTTCATTTGGACATGGACCTATGAAACCAGGCACTCCATTTAATAAAATACTTTTTGCTTTTTGAAAAACACCCTCTTTAGTAAACTTTATCGATAACAATGCGAATGTTCCACTCATTAGACCTCTGGTAGCAGTAGTAACTACATCTACATCTTCGATTCCTATTTTTTCTCCATCTCTAATTGAATTACAAAGTTCGGATGCAGTTAATACCTTAACATTTCCATTTGAAATTTTTTCATTAATCTCTTCAATGGTTCTTTGCAAATCATATCTACCTATTCAAATCTTACCAGATAAAATTATTTTAGAAATATTTCATTTAATAATCTCTTAGATTTTTAGGTTTGATTTAATAATAAATTCATATATTTATCTAAATTTTCTATTTTTTAAATTAAAAATTTATAAATCAAGCAAACTTTATCTTTTTTAACGTTTAATGCGTTATGATATTATCATAATAGAGCTATATATAATTAATTCCTAAATCATAAAATTTAATCATCTGAATATGGTTCAAGCACCAATGCTCCCGTTTAACACGCTAATATACATATGAAACATTCTTTATCTCTTTTGCTTCTTACAAACTTTTTGCATACTTCTTTATTTACATTAAATATGTCATCCTCATATGTAATTGCATTTACAGGACATGCATTAACACAGCTCATGCACTTTTTGCATTTTGATTTATTTTTTAAAACTGGTAATAAGTAATCATCGTTCATTTTTATACAGCCCTAATTTCATCTTAAATTTAACTTATTATTGAGGGTTTGGCAATTTTCATTTATTTTATTAATATTTTTGTATTTATCTTATTAAATAAATAATTTAATTTTTCTTATATTCTATTATTGTTATCAATTTTTGATTAATATCTTTTATATAAGTTGTATATTCTTGGATGTTTTCTATTTTATAAATTTTCTTTTTCTCAAATTAATTATTATTTGTTAATCTTTGTTAATCTTTGTTAATCTATTTTTAATGGAATTTTAATGGAATTCCAATTTTCACTCATTTTATAAAATGAATATTATCTTTTACTTTCAACTTTTCTTTTAATTCTAAAT
>CAZYEE010000280.1:0-5054 GCA_964646355.1 uncultured archaeon
TTTCCATGATTTCTAAATTTATATTATTTTTTTTATTGAAACGCTAATAGATAGACTTAACAAATTCAATATTGTCGATTTTCAAAATTAATTTTATTATCATTTAATTCTAATTCAGTTTCATTGCTTATGAATAAAAAGATAAGCTATAACAAAATTTGAAACAGATTTATTTGGCATTATTTTTCAAATGATGACAAATCATTTACTATAAAATTTTAAATTAAATCGAAATAACATAAAAATATGCAAGTAACAAAATCTTCACTGGATAAGAAAAATTTCTTTTACATGCTGATTTTCATAATGACTTTCGCGATCTCAATTATTTTAGCAGAAATCATTCAATCAAGCATGTATTTATTTGGAATACCATTTATCATTACATTAATAGTTTCTGGGGTAATAGTAGATAAGGGATGGCGATTATATTCGATGTTCCTTCTTTTAGCGGAGGGCGTTCTATTGATAGTTATTGGATTAATCATTAATACCGAGCCCTTGGCGGTTAATTTGCTTTTAATAATTCTGGGATTAATTAGTGGGCTTACTACATGTGCTTTAATGGCATATTTTGCAGACCACACCGATGAGCAATTTGGAAAAATGGAAAGAAGTACTGCTGCCGGCTTTATTTTTTCAATAACTTGGATATTAATGGCAATTTCAATTTCGGCATATAATGTTGCCTCACAAGCAACTGTAGGATTAACAATGTTTGGAATAATGTTAATAATTTTTGGTGGTATCAAATTTACAGGTGGAATATGCGCTATCATCATTAAATTTACGGAAGGTGAATCTCCAGCAATTGTAAAATATGAAATGTCCAAAGGAATTAAAGGATTTTTCAAAGACTCATTTGGATTTGTTATATCTGATAAAAAATTTTTTATTTATTGGATTTGTTATATGTTGGTCTGGATCTCGCAGGGAATAATAAGTAATCTAAGTACTCTAACTGGGCTTAATTTTAACCAGATTTCTGCTTTAGGATTTGCCACTGGGGGTCTAATTTTAGTAGCAGGAGGATACATGATCGACAAAATAGGACGAAAAAATATGGTATTATATGGTTTAATATTGACAACAGCTTCATTTGTAGTATATGTATTTGATATGGGCGCAGTTTTCTATTCAGGAATTGCTATTTTAATTTCAACAATATTTGTAATTTTAGCAGATATAGCACCACCCGACTCAAGAGGTAGATATTCAGGGATCTTTATTGGCTTGATATTAATCGGCTTTTTTGTAGGACAAATTATCGGAATTGGAGGCGCAAATCCAGCAATTACTATGGGTTATTACATTGCAGGCGCAATATTATGCGGTATTGCATTAATAATAATATTTGCTTTTGGGAAAGATACTAAAAAATCCGAATCATAAAAAAAATCAGATATTTTCCAAATAATCTATTAAATATTTTATTCTCCTTATTTTTTATTATTTAGTTTTTAAATTTACAAACTTATTAAATTACGAGGGAAGGAGAAAGTTATAAATTGTTGAGTTATTAAAGGGGAAAGTTATTGATATTATTAATTTATGGACTGTTAATTTATTGATTTACGGAAATATTAATCGAATAGTATATCACTTAGCTAATTTTACCAACGTCATTTACTAATTTTATACAGGTTGAATATTTACTAAATTAAATTTAATTGCTGAGGTCTAATGAATTCTAAGAGAGAGATTTGATAATTTAATAGCTACCATAGTAAGTAATCCTAAAGATAAATTGGTTGAGATAAAAATCAGAATTTGCATAACAGAAGTTGGCATACTCACGATATTCATGATAGCGATGATAAAAAATCCTATGCGTTCACAGCTAACAACAAAGGGAAAGATAATATAACGTTCTAAATTTAAGAGGGAAATAAGTTGTATTATCGCCATTGTGAACAATAGAAGCCCAACAATATGGGAGAAAATAGGATAGTTTAATGGTTCTGGAAATAATAAGATGATTTCTAGTTGAGATAAATAAAACATAAAGAAAAATCCGAACACAAAATCATGGAGGATAGAAAAGAATATCATTGTTTTTAAGAATCCAATATGAGTTCCTTCCAATTTAATAAACCTTCTGATTTAATTCAAATAGTTAGTGATATTTAATTAAATTATTGAATTTGAATAGTATAGAGTTTTTTTAATTATATTCTTTTTATATATTTATATTCTTATTTTCACACATTTAAATTTGTGATAAAAAAGATTTCTATTGGAAATGAATTTTTCCTAAAAATTTGTTATGCGTTTATATTCTTTTTATGTCTAATTAGTAATTTATTATGTAATAAGAATATTTTTCATTATAGAATATTTTTCAATAATATTTTTCAATATTTATAGTAACTCTATGAAACGAGACATGTTTAATGGGTTTTTTAGCTCTTTCCAGGATTACTGCAAGATCTATTAGACCAATTTGAGTTATTAATGAGATAAAATTCTGGCATTCTTTTGGGATAAAGTCTGTTGGTTGGAATTTAAATCTTTTCTCTACTTGTTTATTAATAAAATTATAGAAATCTTCTCCGAGATGGCGAATTTTGTATTCATTTTTTCTGATAAAGATTAATTGAGCATCGAGCAATTTTCTTAATAATACATCTAATTTTTGAGGAGGTATATCTAATTTAATTGATAATGCATTCTTGGTCATATAATTTTGAAGATGATGTAATATTTTCCAAATTAATACATAATCAAGATCTTCGGGGTCTAGTTTTTCACCTTTAACACTCACTCTATCAAATAAAACTCGTACTTTTTCTTTCCAATCAGAGACTACTTTCATATTCTCAACTATACCATGTCGTGTAAAAATTTTTAAAAAGGTGTTGCTATAGCGATTAAATTTAGAGAATTCTTTGAATTCTTTTTCCTCGTTATGAACATGGAATAACATTAAATATGTATCAATATCGATTGTTAAATAGTCAGAATATGAGGTAAGAATATTTTTACTTAATTGCGCTTCTAGTTTAATTTGAATTTCATTTAATATATCAATATGAGGATCGACACTAAATTTTTGACATAAATTTAAGATTTCTAATATTTCAGGTTCGATATTATCTGAGCCATATTTTTCTAAAACTTCATTACAAAATTCGCCGACTTTTTCAGGTGATATTGAGCCTGATTTAATATTTTTAATTATTGGAATAAGAGATCTTATAATCTGATTCTCAACTTCTTCAGCTACTATTACTTTACAATTATTTCTTTTTAATATTTCAAGAACATGAGCTAAATCATTTATATTAACATCAACAACTACGCTTACATCTAATTTAATATATTTTGAGAGAAATCGGCTCATATTCACTTTTTTACTCATTTCGTCTGGAAATTTCACTAATATTAAAGGCATTGATTTCACATCATAAAAACTTTAATCGATATACACAATTTCATCATCAATTTTTTCCTCCTGAATTGTTCCCATTTTAATGTAAATTAAATTGATAAAAACAAGCGAGGCTAGATAACAGACCCCAGAACTAATAGCACCTGTTAATAAAATTCCATAAATTCTTAATGCTCTATAAAAAAAGTAAAAACCAAAAATTCCAAATACACTTGATTCTATTGATCCGCCCAGTCCTAAATAATACCCTAAATACTTAAAAACATCTCTTTCAGTCCAAATTTGTAAACAGTACAAAACGAAACTTGCAATCATAATAAAAATGCCAATAAAACTAAAAAATCCGATAGTTTCTACCTCTAGTAGAGTTGTCATTGTAGATTCATTCAATTTAAAAGGTAGAAACATTGCAATAAATGATCCTATTAATAAGGAAAGATATGCACACATATATAATGATAATTGAGCTTCGTGCTTATCCATTTATTTCACATCCATAATTTGCTTCCATTTTATCAAGTTTCTACTGGATAACCTGGGTTATGTTTGATTATTTTTTTAAGTGAATATCTAAATTTTACTATAATAGATAATTTCATTGTTTTAATAACATTAATAATTGTCTTTAATTAATTTGCACATTAATTGCTTTTATTAATTTTAAATTATTTAATTACTTTTAATTATTTATGTTGTAATTTGATTTTAACCGCTTAATGTGATTAATTGCTTAATATTAATTACTTGATATTAATTTTAATTAAGCTCATTAACTTTAATTAGGTCTAAATTTATGATTTTCATAAAAATTATTCTCTTAATTAGTCGAATTAGATAAATTATTTGATTCATTGACATCAGAAAATCCAGCTTCTTCTTTTGAAATATTGAGCAGAGCCCCAAATCTTCCTTTATTTAATTTGCTGATATTCCTAAAAGTAGAAATATATCCACCTTTTAGCTCGTAATAACTGTTTAAAGCGATTTCATATATATCATCATTCCATAGAGTTAAGATAATGCATCCTGTATCATCTCCAATTAGAAAATCACAAATTATTTGATTTCCATATTTAGTTTGGACACTTCTTGGCTCATATTTTTTAATCACCTTAAATTTAACATTGATATTTCTGGTATTGCCTTTTAAATCTTGAATTTTTATGAAATTTATAGATGTAGGCTGGGAGTTTTTTATTTCATAATCTATTTTATGGATTAAGGTTGGATTAATATCAAATTTAGATTCAAGGGATTCGGGATCGATTTTAATGATTTTGCTATATTTACCGAGATTTAAAAATAATTCATTTCTAAACTCATTTGTATAAGCATTTTCAATTTTAATTATAGCACCTTTTTCTATTTCATCAATTTTCTCATTCCACACATTTAACCTTATGGCACCAGTATCATCTGCAATAAGAACATCAGCGACCTTTAATTTTTTTCCGGCTCTACTTATTACCTCTTTTATTTTTCCGATATCAATAATTTTTACAATAAGTGAAACTCCTTTTGAATTTACATCCAGTTCCTTTACTTTTGTCATTCGACCAGCTTTTTATTTAATTATTTTAAATTAATACAATTCATTATCGTTTTAAAATAATAAATTTTCTAAATAATATATTCATATATACTCTACATCAAATTAAAAAAT
>CAZYEE010000281.1:0-5051 GCA_964646355.1 uncultured archaeon
TCATATACATATTTATTCTTTTCAAACCAAAAATCATACTCATCAGCATATTTCTCAAAAATCTTTATTTCGTCCATTTATTTAATCTCTCCAATCTATTATATTTTTAAATAGAATTTGATCCTTTTAGATTTTCAATTCTATAATTTTAAATTAAATATCTTTCATTTAATCTTTTATTTCTCAATTTTTTTATTCGATTTATAATAAAACATGAAATATATAATACCAAAAATAACCACGTTGATACATATTAAAGTAAAAATTGAAAATAGCCCATTAAGAATTGAATAATGAATATTACTCCAGGTCCATCGGTAAGGAAACTCAAACCGATTAAGAACATAAATTATAACAGAATCAAGTCCGCTGAGTAATATACAAAAATTAGTAATAGTAAGTTTTAATGTATCGTATTTAGATTGACTTAGAGACTTGAAAATAATTGATATGAGAATTAGAATGACTGGAAGATAAATCATCCACATTGCAATCCGATAATGACATAAATTCCAGAACTCATCTAATGGAATACTTATACTTGATGGTATAATCCAATGAAATCCAGCTTCGACTGCATTCCAGTCCATCTCCGCTCCAACGATCCAAAAAATCATGTAACAAGTGAATATTAACAATAGCTGCTTGATCTTACTTTTAATTACGGGAAAATGTATTACAAATAAAATCAATAATGTAATAAAAATTAAAAATTCAAACATAATGATAATTGGAATTCTATCATTAATTATACGGCAGCTCAAATAAAACAAAATAAATATAATTATCGCTGGAATTGAGAGTAATCCAAAAAATATACATTTTAATTTTTGTTTTTTTGGTGTTGGCTTATTATTAATTTGTTTATTCTTCGATTTCTTAATAAAAGCTGGAAGTATAAGAAATAAAAAAATAAGTATCATAGAAATTGAAACTATCCAGATCAATTCTGGAGTAGTAACAGGCCGACCAAAATAAATATTATGCTGTGGAAGCCAAGGCCAAGAAGTTATTTCAAATGGATTTCTACCATGCATTGGATAATATATAATATCTTCTATTGAGAAAAATGCCATTAAGGGCCCTATTATACTAATTCGGGCTGAAGCCCAAGTGTTTTTAGTCTGTAAACGATAAATAAGACCAAAAATTAGAAAAACAATTCCCATTTGATTTACCCACGCAACCCAATATAGGTTATAGGATTTATCCCAAACCACATCTGGAATAATGGAGGGATCTATATCTAATAAACTGAATATTCGTATTACTTGATAATCTACATTCATAGTAGATATCATGAGAATTAATACACATATATTAATGATTAAAATTCTTTTATTAATTGATTCAAGAATGGGAATCATAATTAAGATTATAAATAGAAAAATAAAAACTACATATAATAACTCAAATTGAAGCTCCATACTGTAAAAAGGCAACGATATAATTTTGAAAATCATACATTCAATAATAAATGAAATTAATCCACATAATGCTACAATAATCCATTTCATTTTATTATTGATTCTAATAATGTTGTCATCACCTAATTTACTATTGTTTAGTATGTATCTAACCTGTATAGTAAATAATAATTACGACTATTTTTCAAAATTTATATTGAGTTATGTCAAAAATCACTCAATTGAAATAAGATTGAGATTTAGGAATAATAAATAAATCGTGAGATGACTTTTAATAAAATAATAGTGTATGAATTCTAAGAAGATTAAATAATATTATGGATTCTGAGAAGATTAAATTTATAGTTTGAATTTGAAGGTGTACTAGATGAATAATGAGATTGAAAAAATGATGGCTAAAGCATTTAAACTTGGAAAGAAATATGAAAAAATATGTACTGGCTGCGCGCAAACTACAATTGCCGCTATTTTTGAAACTTTAGGTATTTGGAGCGATGATGTTTTTAAATCGGCAAGTGGGCTTGCAGATGGGCTAGGGCTAACTACTGATGGGACATGTGGGGCATTAATAGGCGGTTCAATGGCTATTAGTTATCTATTTGGTAGAGAAAAAAGTGAATTTCAAGATATCTTTAAACCGTTTAAATCTTATGAACTTGTAAAAAAGCTTCACGATGTATATGTAGAGAAATATAAGTCATGCAGATGTGGAGATGTTCAAAAGTCTTTAATGGGTAAAGTTTATAACTTATGGGATCAAAATGAGATGAAAGAAGCTGTCTCGGCTGGTATGCTAGATAAATGCTCGGATGTTGTTGGGAATATCGCAAGAGAAGCAGTAAAAATAATATTAGAAGCTGGATTTAAGCGATTATAATAATTTTTAATTTAATTTCTCAAAAATCTTTAAGAAATTATATTTTTAATAATACTTGATGCATAATATCGTTTAAATCCTTTTTATAATTTTATTTAATAAATTCTGCGCCCTTATGGGATTAAAAATTCCACAAACACAGCATTTTGCTAACTTTTCAGCTGCCTCTTTAATTGATATTTTTCCTTTTACTATCAAATCTGCATAATGTTCTACTGATTGTGGGGAAATACAGTGATGTCCACACATTGTCGTAATTTTAAGGATATCTTCTTTTGGCAATAGTTCTTTATTTCCAAAAACTCCAAGTGAAAGATGTATTGTATGAGGTGTTAAATCAATTTCTTTAGCTAATTCTAAAATCTTAGAAATCAAGCCACTTATTACAATCGATATTCCAAGGTTTTTATCCTTGATCATTTTTAATACTTTTTTTACATTTTCTATATCATCAAAAGAAGCCGAAATAACAGGTGATATATTCCAAAGCTTTTCATCCATTATACTTGCTGGATTATTTTCACTAAATATTTTTCCGATCTGGACCAGCCGATTTCTGGCATCTGGATGTTTATCATTGAACCCTCTTGCAAGCATAGCTAATAAGACATAATCATTTATTAACTCCTCTTCTTCCCCAAGTCTATGTAATGAATGCGTCAATTTCTGCACCTCACAACGTTGCCCTTCCAAGCCCCAAATTAATTTTTGCATTAGGTCTTGGATTAAACCCATTTTTTGTTAATAAATCCAGGATAGGAATTGATCCATCCATATTAAATCTTGTAATCATTCCAACTGTAAAAACTGTATCTATTTGAGACTCAATTTCCTTTATTAAATTCAATATTTGCTCAACTTTAGTGATATGAACCTTAAATTCTATAATAACTGAAAGAACTCTTTCATTTTTAACATCATCTCTAATATGACCTGAATCATCAATAAATAAAGCTGTAATTGGACTGGCTTTTTCATATTCCACACCAATCTCAGATAATTTAGTCGTAATTAATACTATAGTCCCGATTCGTGTTCCAACCCCTGGTCTGCCTACTTCAATGGAAAAACCAACTTCATCTCTACCAAATCTATTAGTTACATCATTAGTCTTCATCTCCTCAGTCCCTCTTCCAGGTATTCCTGTTAATCTATGTGTGGCTATCACATCACTAAATGGATTTCTAACCAATCTAGGCCATTTTAATCTTTTATGTTTTATCGCATTAACAGGGCACCCAGCAGATCTAATGCATGTAGAACATTCTACACATAAATCTTTATCTACAACCGCTTTTTTATCTATAATTTTTATGGCTTGTACTGGACATATGATTACGCATCTTCCACATCCTATGCACTTATCTGTATTTAATTTCATTCAATCCAATACCTGTTTTGAATTATTAATTTTAATCCATTTTGTGTTTCTTAATATTCTATTGAATCCTATATCAATTACTCCTATGAATTACCTTTTGAATCATTGTTCCTTGTATTTTTTTGAATATCCTTTAAATCTCTTTTCAAGAGCTTTAAAATTATCACTGGAAAAATTGAACATATTAAAGCGCATATTGAAAGAATTAAATAACCAGGTCTGTATGCAGGCTCAAAAATAATATATAGAAATCCAAAAAATATCAAACTTAAGCTTCTACCAAAAGTATAGGCAATAAAATTAAGCGAATATACTGTAGATTTTATCTGAGGTGGACTAACATCTCCCAGCGTCGCTTGCGTTAATGGATCAATTCCTCCAAAAAAGAAGGTCCCTATATATAACATAATAAAAAAGAATATTAATAAAGGTAAATTCAATGGATTAAAAATCAGAGAATATGCTATTATTAATGAAACTGAGCCTATCAAAATACATATTAATACGAATTTCATTCTCATCAATTTATCTTTTTTATATTTTTTATCAGCTAATTGTCCAATAACTGGGCCACTTATCATTTGACTTCCATAAATAAACACCATCAAGAATGTTGCAATAATCGAACTATATGGTTCATATGGTGCTAAATAATCGGTCTCAAGCATGTTACTAAACTGAGGAGCCCATGCACCAATTGAGATAAACATCATAAAATTAAACAAGATTAATGTAATAATTGAATGTCTATCTATTATCATTTTAAAATCACTTAGTTTTATCTTATAACTCATTCCTATGACACTTTCATCGTCTATACCTGAGTTTTCAATTTGTATGCTCGATGTGCCTATTCTAGGTTCCTTCATAAATATTAAAAATAAGGCGCAGCCAATACCTCCAATTGCAACCAGCATAAAAGGCACAAACCATGTCTCAACTTCACTTAATGTAGCAAGTATGAGTCCAACACCATTTCCTAAGACATATATCGCACTAAGCCTTCCAAATGCAGTTGCTCTTCGCTCTTTTTTCACTAAATCCACAAGTAATGAAAATGTGAGTGGTAATGCTGACCCAAAACCGATCGCAGAAAATATCTGAAATATTAATAGTGAACTAAAATCAAAAGCAAATGCTGTAATTAGACTAAATATTGACCAAACAAAAGTACCAATCATTAATAATCTTTTTCTAGAATAATAATCACCTAATATTGCCCAAATAATCGAACATGAAGCTCCAATAATTAAAAAAATGGCATTTATAAAATCTATTTGAACCCTACTCGCCAAATATAAAGCTAAATATATCTCGTCTCTCAATGGTACTATTAAACTTGTCAAAGCAGACGAAAATAAGATTA
>CAZYEE010000282.1:0-5032 GCA_964646355.1 uncultured archaeon
CCAATAGAAATCTTTTTTATCACAAATTTAAATGTGTGAAAAAAAAGAATATAAAAAATATAAATATAAGATCTTTTAAATAATTCCGTTAAATAAATAAAAATTATTTACTAAGACTCATATGTTAAATTATTAGAATATATTTTTTCGTTTCCAGTAGTATTGTTTAGTAAGATTTGATTCGTAGATAATTTTCATTTGAGATATTTTTTGGTTTTTATCAATTAAGGTAAGTTCACCTTGTGAATTATAGATAACATTCCAAAAGAGGGTAGAGTTATTATCTCGGTATATTTTAATTCCTTTGTTATTCGTAAGGGGTATCCATGAAAAATAAACACTTGAACCTTTAGATTCACCCCATTTAAAAAATTCCAGATATATTTCAGCAATATCTGAAGGAGAGTGATAGTGTAATTCCATATGGCGTTTAAACCAATTTGTATTTTGTAAAGAATTCATAAGAGAGATTGATTCTGATATAAAATCATTATGGTATTTTTTAAGGCAGTCCCAGCAGTGAACGGCTAAATAAAAACCCACATGAGTCCATCCATCTTTTTCTACAAAGTCCCATCTTGTTGGAGCAATCACATAATGAGTATAAAAGAATGGTATTTTTTTTATTGCAAGACCATAAAATATAAAACTTAGAAATATAGAGGCAGAAGATATGATTAAAAATATCAAGAAATTTATAAAAATAAATGTTAAAATCAAAAATGTAATAAATAGGCCTATCGATGCACAGAGTGCTATTATGAATATGGTCATATATAATTTATTTATTATTATTTTTTCCTCTCTCTTTTTTGAAAATTTTGGAAATTCAAGATCTGGAATCCAAAACGAATGGACATAACAAAGTGTTTTTCCGCAATGATGACATATATATACGGCTTCACCTTTACATAAATCATATGAATCTGAGTCTACACATTCTAATTTCTTCAATGTGTTAAGATTATTATTAAATTTATCACGCATTTTGTCTAATAATGATTCAGCTCCACTTTCTGGATATTTTACTTGAGTTTTGATTTCTTTAGCTATTTTTGTAGATAGTTGAGCTCTCTGCGCTGTTAGTTTTGGTTCGGGTCTTCTAATGGGCTCAATTTTTTTAGCTTCCAATTGCTCTACTTTTAACTCTTTAGAGATTGATAGAATTTTTTTATCGACATTTCTATGAAAAGATATTCCTAAAGTTAGAACAGGTGGATATATTATTATTAAATAGATTAATGAAACTAAATAGATAAAATTAAGGGATAGAAACATAATAGTAAATATTAAACTAGTTCCAATACTAGTCCATCCTGCAAAATCCAACCCTCTACCTATTTTAAAATAATTGATATTTTCTGGTGAAATAATGAACATTAAAAATAAAATAAAAGATGGAATCAATAATAGAGTTCCAATAAGATAGAAAAATCCTCCAAAAGTTTGGCATAGTAGTAAATAATATAGAGTATAATGACCGGATATATATCCAATTGGAAATAAATTAAAAAATAATGCTAAAATAATGACTCCTAGGTATATGAACCCTAATACCTTTGTTTTTGTATCCAATTTTATTTCCATCAAATTAATCCTCCTCGTTTAATGATTTTAATGTTGATTTAATATTATTTGAAAATTTGTCATGAATTGAATTAATAATATTTTCGATATATTCTAAATTTTCTTTAATATATTTTAGATGAAGAATAATTTTAGTTCTCTGTGATTTTTTATCTCTAACTCCAGTTATATTATCACGTTTCCCTTCTCCTGTAATTTCAAAATAAATTAATGCAGCATTTACTTCTTCAAAAATAAAAGATGCTAAAATTTCACCATAATACTCTTTAAGACCAATAATTTTTGAATGAATAAGCTCAATAGGACGTTTTTCCCAAGTAATATTAGCACCCAATTTTAGGATTATATCTTTTAAATTATCATAAACTTCATCACATTGTATTCCTATCAATTCTATTACAATTTTTCTAAATTTCCAGTTAGTAGTTAATCTTTTCAAATCAATATCATAACTAAAGTTAAATCCATAATAACTATCAGATTTGGTAGGTTTAGTAATTGGTAAAATTATATCACTATGTGAGCTCTCACCTAAATTGATTTTATAAATTCGTTTTAGTGGAATGAAATCTATACCCTTTTTTAGATCATAAACTGGAAAACCCATTGGAGTAATGTAGTATATTTCATTAATTAATTGAAAAATATTTTCTCCATATGTTCCTTTTAATTCAATAATTAAGTTGTCCAATTTATTGATAAAATTCTTTTTAATATAAAAGCACAAATAAATTTTTGAAGGTTTATTAATAAGTTCAAGATATTTTTTATCTTTGATTTTTGAAACTTTTGAAGTAGATGTAATTCTGATCCTTTTTTCCGATTTAGAAGATTTTGGTGTAGATAATTTAAAATTAGTCCATGAAATTCGATTATTAATTGGATCATAAATTTCTGATTCCGATTCAAAAGTACCCGCTTCAGAATTAATTACTAATGTACATATTGAATTCAAATCTATGTTTTGTAAATCAGATGGAAATTTAATTTCCACTTTTTCGAATATAAAATCTTTCATTAAAAATTGCTGATTTGTCCTATTTTCCAATGAGACCTTTATTTCATAATAATCAGAAAATTTCTTGAATCTATAAAGATACTCCTCCTTTTTATAATTCCATTCATCAATAATTGGTTTGACATATTTAAAATAATCTTTTTCATATCTCTCAAAATTAAGATTCTTATTCCAATGTTTTATTTTTTCTTTAGAAATTGAATCCTCAATTTTATCCGATATTTGCGCTAATTTTAAAATATAATTATGCCTTTCTCTTGAATATTCATCTTCAATTTCAATAACGGCATCTTCCATTTGAATTTTTAATGCAATCGGAATTTCAAATTTAATTTCCTCATTAATTAAAAATTGTAAAACCCCTAAATCAGACATTACTTTAGAATTTCTTAATTTATCAATTACATTATCTGAGTCTAAATTATATGAAAATTCTATTGGTTTTATATTTTCATCTATATTTTTCTCAATTTCTGAATAGCTCTCTTGTGTAACTAACGGAAATACACCATACCCTGATTTTATATCGTCAAACTCAACAAAGTTATGTCCAGGCACCAATATATACCCCATCAAAATTTTTGAATCCTTAGATCTTGGATTCATATTAAATGAATTCTTAAGTATTCGAGGCTCTAATTTATATACAAAAAGCTTCAATAATGAAATGAAATCCTTTAGATTTGGATATATTGATATGACCTTTCCAACTGTATCCCAATTCTTTATCTTAAATTCATTATTAGAAACTTTTATCGTGAGATTATCTCTTTGTATTAACTTAATTATATCATCAGATAACTCAAGGGCCCCAAATCCATTGACACCTGTAAAACATATAAAAGGATCCTTTTCCCTTGATTCTATTATTGAATACATTTTTTCAATTTCTTCCTCTTCTTCCAATTCTATTGGCTCTAAATCTTCTATATTGATCGGTTCAATAGTTTCTGACCCTTCTTCAGCTTTTTTCCTTCTACATTCTTCACATAATATTCCCTCAGTTTCAATATACTTTCCACAATTGAGACATTTTGGCAATATTTACCACTCTCACTTTCACACTTGATTCAACAATAAAAGTAGATTAAATAACATTAATTATATATTTAAATTTTCCCATCTCAGCTCATTATAATCTATAATAATATCTAATAACCATTAGAATTTAAAATCGACCAATTATATAATATAATTAATTTTTATACTATAAATCAAATTAAAATATAATCATAAAAATTTTATAATTAATATATACAAGTCAAAAATTATTAAATAAGCGTTTGTTTCTGACAATAAGTTTTTTTCTAATATCAGAAGATTGATTTATTTTTAGGAGGATTTATATTACAGAAATAGTATTTTCTAAAGTTATTTAATAAAAATATTAAGATATATATCGAAAAGTTTCAAAAAAATATGCTATGAAAAAGTTTAGTTTCTACCCTAGCTCTGCCAATACCAGCTAATCATTTCATATTTTGACCGTTTAAAAACTGTCATGCTGATATAATCATTATTTTTACAAAATTCGCATATTACTTTTATTGATTTGGATTTTCTCAGCATTGGATACCCCAATAATATAAAATGATTCCCTCTTTATCTTGAACAATCTTTTTCTCTGTTATGAGTTTCATAGCTCTGCTTCCACTATTCCTTTTATCTTTTTTCTAAGATTAGGTATTCCATTCACAATAACATCTTCCAGAATTAAAAATAAACAATAAATGAATTCTGGAGCATAAAATTTAAAGTCGGAAACTTCTAAAATAAAGTTAAAGTCAGTATAAGAATATTTTTACCCAAACTATGAATAAAAAAAACCTATTATTAGCTGGGCTCTTTTTAATATTGGTTGATTTCAGAAAATTCATATAAATTTTAATAAATTTTTTGCTAAATTTAAATTGAATTTGGGAATTTTTACTAGATTCATATGTAAGAATAGAATACGATTAAACCTCTAAAGCGAAAAATAATATTTATTAATAATTTTTTGATAAAAGAAAAAAAAAGGAAATTAAGAAGAAGATGGGCGTTTTTTCGTTTTTAATTCAAGTCGGATTAATAGGATGGCAAGTGCCAACGCCCCGATAGTCACTATTAAAGGAGAAGTAGGAATTGTTTTTGTAGTTGTAAGTTCTGATTCAACAAGATTTAAAGTAATACTGGTAGAGAAGACTCCTCTTGATTTATATGAATCTACAATAAAAACGGTGGAAAGCGAGTGTACTCTTCCGTCTCTACTTGCGATAAGTGTATCACCTGAAAAGTATGTCTGGTCATATATGTAAGTGACAATAATTTGATCCTTAGAAATACTTGTAATATTATATTCATCTTTATAGATAGAGCTTCCTGGACCTAGAGAACAATCAAAATAATCTGGAAATTGCCCAGGAGTAAAATATGTCCAAAAATTGT
>CAZYEE010000283.1:0-4984 GCA_964646355.1 uncultured archaeon
TATATGCTTCAGAAATTTTTTTAAGTGCATCTTTAACGCTCTCTTTAACTCCAGGATCTGGATCATTTTCGATCATTTCTTTTAAAATAGGAATATATTTTTCTACCTTTTTTGGTAATTTGGAACCGATCATTCCCAAAGCATATGCTGCATAATACCTGACTATCCAAGAGTCATCTTTTTTTAATTTTCTTCCAATTACAGGGATTGAATATATAATTAAATCGGGATTGTTATATCCAATATCTCCGAGTGTTTGTGCTGCAGTTCCTCTTGCACCATCATGGTCATCGGATTCAAGTAAATTTGTCAAGGTATCAATAATTTCTTTTAAGTCGGCTGTAGGTAGGATTACATTTAGTACTAATTTACCCATAGCTTTCGCTGTAGATTCTCTTACCCACCCATCTTTATCGGTCTTTATAATGTGTATCATTTTGTTTATTACGTCATTATGGCCCGAAGTTATAATATCAGGGTTGATTTTCCCTAGTTCTCCGATAATTTGGGCGGCATAAGATCTTACGCTCCAATCTTCATGATGCAGTGTTTCAAGTAGTATCTTAATCGCTTCTTCAGCATTATTATCTGCAATATACGCAATAGCCTTCCGAACCGGGTTGTCATTTTCTAGGATCGAAACCGAAAACACCCTCATTATTTTTGTTGTTTTATATTTATTGAATATCTTTCTTTTTTATAAATTTTATGAAATTTTTGAAATTGGTTTTTAATTCTATTTTCTAAATAAATAAAATAACTACTTCATTTCTACCTAAACACCTTTTTAAAAAATCACATATTATTTAGGTCGGTTTAATATTAATTATTATGATTATTGTTTTATTTTTTAAATATTTTTGGATTATTGTTTTATTTTTTAAATATTTTTGTTAAATTTTTTTTAATCTCTGATTAATTAATTATACTTTTAATTTTTTAATTTATAGATAACATATTTATTTGATCTTATTATTTATTCAACGATTTAATTTGGATGATTTTTTTTCCCTATACGTATACTGTATATATGTTATGATTATAAACCTAATAATTTAGATTTGATAAAATTTATTTTTAAAAATTTTTCTAATAAATAAATATCTTGTTGTTTTTCTGTAAAAATTGAATAAAAATTATTAAGATTACTGAAATATAAATAAATATTATTTACTGATATTAATTATAAACACAAAATATACATTTTATAATAATATTGATCTTGTTTAAACTGGGAGATAGCATAAGAACTACGAATTATAATTATTGAGGTATATTGTAATTATTTCATATTTATTTTACCTTAACAAATCTATCCAATTTTTTTGATTTACAAAGTAGAGGGTTCTTTTTTGAAGATAGAACATTTTCTTGGAGTTAATTCTTTTAAAATAATTTTGTTAAGTTATTTATTATTCAAGAGGTATTAAGTCAATTTTTAGGTTCGGACTGATCTCAGCTACCATCGCTTGATTTCCAGCCCTATAGTTGGCTGCGGAAAATATGCTTAATAATTTATGATTGAAAAAGAATCTATAACCCTCTAAAAATGCTTCATGGGCTCTAATAAATAGTTTTACATTATTTTTTTTTATGAAGTTTTCAAATGCATTGTGTCCGAAAAGAAAAATAGATGGACCTCGAAAACTGGGAGAAAAGTCAGCGATACTGTTAGATGGATCGTTCCATAAAAGTTGCATAAATATTGGGTCACTAAATTCTACATCATTTGTATTCCTATTAATTTTATTAATCGCTTGAAGATCAATAATAGGGTTAGGAATACCTCCGTGAACGCCAAAAATTCTGGTATCCGTTATTATTGCTATTGGAAAATCACCATAAAGCTCTGCATAATATCTGAAAAACTGTTCACCTAACCGTCTTGAAACTTCATAATAAAAACCATAATATTCATTCATTGAAACAGATTCATGATTTCCTCGAAGTAAGATAATCTTGTTAGGTAAATATTGTTTTAATAATAGGACATAATTTATACATTCTATTTGATTGGGGCCTCTATCCACATAATCTCCCAAAAAAACTATTTTATCATAATCATCTTGTTCCATAAAATTATGAATGGCAATTATGCTCTCGAATTTTCCATGGATATCTCCAATAAATAATAGCTTACCTGTATGCTTAATTTCGATTAAATTAGGTTCTTTTTTCAGTAAATTTTTAGATTTGTTTATTAAATTTCGGATCTCATTTTCGGATAATTCAGATATTTTCTCAGGTTCATCAATAATTCTTTCGATTTTTTCGTTTGGGATAGAATTTGCGCACATAATTAATCATTTTATCAAAATTAGTTTTTACTCATTAAAATATAAATTTCTGAAATAAAATTTAAGATTAATGGTGGACATTAAAAAGTTAGACAATATAGAGAATTTGAAAGATTGAATAAAAATGCTCATTTATTATATATAATAAATTATATTTAGATTGATCTAACAATGACAGGTAATAGTTCAACTGTATTTTTCGATTTAGATGGAGTGTTGGTATCAAATAAGTTTTTTACTACATATTATTTAGACAAGGTCCTTGAAAAATTGAGAGAAATTAATATAATTATGGACCGAAATGAAATTTTACAAAAAATATTCAATCTATTTAATATGATGTTAATATCTGATGATAAAAATGAGCGAGTAAAAGCATTTGATTGGGATGAGCTGGTCAGGATATTGTTTAATAAATATAAACTCGAATGGCCTGATAATATAAAAGAGTTTTATGAGTCACCATTATTAAAAGATTATGTTTTTCTTTATTCCGATGCTAAAAATATCCTTGAATGGCTGGCATCTAAGGGTTATCCAATGGCACTTATATCAAACGGACTTGCTAAATACCAAACCAAAGTGCTTGAAATTCTGAATATCGATACATATTTTGAGAATATAATTTTGCCTGATCATGTAAACGAGATTAAACCGAGCCCTGAAATATTTAAATATGCACTTTCTAAATGTCTAAAAAATCCAGACGAAAAAAATACAGATTGTATTTATGTTGGGGATTCATTGTATTTTGATGTATATGGAGCCAATTTGTGTGGACTAAAATCCATTCTACTGGTCAGGTCTTTAAATATAAAATTTAAGAAACTATCGATTGATGAAAGAACTTTAAAATTTAATGAAAATAAGTATTTTTTCAAATTTATGAAAAAAGATCTAATTTTGGGTAGATTTAATTTAGATAAAATTAATGTAAATTTATTAAGACCAGATAAAGTTATCTGCTCTTTAAATGAATTAAAAGAGATATTATGATCTTTAAAAACAATTTTTTAATTCATAAATTTTATTCAAATTGTGAATGTTTTGATTCGGAATACAATTCGGAATATAACATAAAATAGAAAATCAGATTTATTTCAGAATTTCAACAATTTTATTCTCAAAGTTTCGGTAATCCTCATTATTTACAATTTCATATACCGCAGATTTCATTTTTGTATTAAAAATATAGACTAAATAACAATCAATTGAGACTGCTTTTATTAAAATATACTTATCTACTAAATGTAAATATAATGTCTTTATTCCGCTGATATGAATACTAAATAAACTATTTATTAGACTAGAAATTAATTCATAATGTTCACTCTGTAAATAATTTACTATAATTATACCAGTAAATGAGATAATTGCAATACCAATTATTTCTTCTTTTTTTGTTTTGAAATCTTTGAGTAATTCTTGAAGATGTTTTACTTTAGTAGCTTCGACATATTTTACCTCCCCCTTAAGAATCTCATCAACAATTTTATTAAAAGGACTATAATGATCTATAGAAAGCGATGGATCAGTCCATTCTTTTTCAGAATACGCCTCTAAAAATAAAGAAATAATAGTCTTAATCTTAAATTCTAAGTCAAGCGGACTGCATAAACTGCTGCATATTGCAGTGAAAACAATTCCTTTTGATTCCATAAATGCAAATCGAAGATCATGCATGTCGATTAATCGGATATTTGTCCTTCCGACCATTGCTTCTCTTGCAAATTTAATCATTGCATTTAAAAATCCAATCAGAAGAAATGGATCGGCGTTAAACCCAGGATAAGTTCTGTGTATAAAAGGCCTCCCCGTTCTTTTTTCAAAAATCAGAAAACCCTTTATTAGTTCATCAGCGCTCACCATAATCCCTCCTCAATTGTTCAAGTCTTTTGCTTCTTTTTAAAAGAAATTCTGCCAATATTTTAAAAGATTTTTCAACATTTTTACCAGTTTTTGCTGATGTTTCGCTGTATAATGCTGAGTGTATTTGTCTTGCAAAATTGTAGCCCTCATCCCGACTAACAATACGTGGAAGATCTATTTTATTTCCAATAACAGCAATAACAGTTTCAGGTTGGGTCTTACTTAAAGCATCTGAGACCCAATTTGATAATGAATAAAATGAGGTGGGATTTGTAACATCATAGACCAGGATAACACCTTCTGCAGCACGATAATAAAGATGTCTATAACTTGCTGCTCGTGATTGCCCTGCAATATCCCAAATGACCAGTTTAACAGCATCCCCAAATTCGTTAGTCCCATCTCCATGAGTTCTTACAACCTTTGTAAGAAAATTTACACCAATTGTACTTTTATAGTCAGGATCAAAAGTATTATCAATAAATCTAATTAATAAACTTGTTTTTCCTACACCTGGGTCGCCCAATAATAGTATTTTATATATATATCTAATTCTATTCTCCGAATACATAATTTTTTCACAATTTTTCTATTATATGGAAAAATTGAATATCTAATTTTAATTATTTAATGATGAATGTCATCCACACCATTTAAAATAATTATAATTCTATATCTTTATTATAATTTTTTTAGTTAAATTAATAAAAAGTTATTACTACAATAGTTTATCTAAATTTTATTCATAAAATTTTATTCATATCGAGTGTTTTTAAAATCCACTGCTATTAACTCAATGGAATTCTTTGATATATAGT